>JAGYML010000001.1 GCA_018400615.1 bacterium
AGAACCTTCAAAAAGGCCATCAACCGTGTCATTGAATCGTACTTGGAAGAAACGAAGGACCTGGATGTGATCCCCTACATCGTCCATGCACAAAACGAACAAACAAGAGACTACGTCGTAAAAAGACTTAAAGCCGAAGACGCGTCAATTGAAAGCATATTATCCATTCCTCTGACCCCGGCTGTAGGCGCACACGGAGGCCCTGGTGCGGTTGGCCTCGGCTATATCGAGAAGTCAGCTCTTTGAAACACACAGGCATTTGCTAAGCGCAAATGTCTTTTTTATCACTTATAGCCTGGCTTTGTATGATACAATAATGTATAAAAGGTCATGCAGGTGAAACTATGAAACCGAAAAATTCTCACACCCAAAAACCGTCTTTCAAAAAAGAAACGGTCAGACGATTCAACCCACTTACCTCGAGAAAAAAACTATTGACGGCGTCAAGTCTGGGCGCTATCTATCTTCTTCACGGTTTGATATTCAATAGTTGGCACCCGTTTTGGGTCATTTTTTTACTGCTTCCAATATTGGTGCTTTTTCGCTATCAAAGAATGCGAAAGCTCGTCCGTCTTGCATTGATTGGCTTCATGGTCACATTTGCACTCTACATTGTACTTGGGCACTTCACCGGCCTTTATCACCCAACCTGGCTGGTGATGACCCTTCCACTTTTCATCGGGCTTTACATGGAAAAACATCCCCTTCACAGATGGGTGCTTGAAGGGGTCTTACTGTTGTCAATCATAGCGTATTTGCTGGTGGGTCATTGGAGCGGCGATGATGAGCTTGCCCTTTTCAGCTTCCTGATTTTCATAATTCCCGCAATATTTACAGGTCATATCTACATCCACCTGCATGCGATGCATTCAATGATTGGACGCATTGGATTGATTGTATCGTTTATTGTATTTTTTCTTTGGGGGTATATGTTTGATGCGTACGGTATTGCCTGGATAGCCTTACTCGCCGTCCCCACCCTGTCAGTCATTGTGCATGCCAAGGGAAGGGATACCCTCGTACCTTTTTCAGTTTTCATGAGTCTGCTCATCTTTTACATACTGGGTTACTACACTGGCGCCTGGCATATCGTATGGACAGTGTTTTTGCTGGGTCCCATTGTATCAATCATGCAAAAAATATGGTAATTTCAAGGAGGAATTTCATGGAAAAAAAAGTCCATTTGAAACGTGCCAAGAATCTAATTAAAAATGGTCGTTATGAAAAAAAGACCATCAAACTTACAAATACCAGCCATCGATTTGAAGATGTGGATTCCATTGACATCGTTCATCTGGATGGAGCGGAATGGATGCCTTACTTCGATACTTCGAAAAAACAATTGGTCTATGGCTACAGCGAAATGGTCGAAGGTGAAAGAATATTCCACTTTCTGTCGTTTATGGCATTTGATTATTTCTACAACGCCGCTTCACCCTTTGTATGGGATGATATCGACGATTAAAAAAGACAAAACCTAGGCGGTTTTGTCTTTTTTAATGCGTCTCAATAAGCCGTTTTCAATCAGTTCAATCGCAATATCGCAGAGTCTTGGTTCGAATTGATAGCCTTTTTCATTTCTGATTTCATCGATGATGGCTTCTTCACTCATGGCTTCAGCATAAGGTCTCTTTTCAAACATGCTCGCTATCGCTTCAGAGAGGCCTAGGATGTAGGCTTGTTCCATATTTTCATTGCCTTTAAGGCCATCAGGATAACCAAGGCCGTCATACCGTTCATGGTGGTGTCTGACGAACTGGGCGATGCTTTTCAATGTATCGGATTGCCTTAAGAGCCGGAACCCTCTAATGGGATGGTCTTGAAGCGTTTCGTATTCCAGGACCGTCAGCTTTGAGGGCTTATTCAATACACGGATGTCAAGGCCTATTTTTCCAATGTCATGCACGATACCGACCCAATAAAGCTCGGATACTTTTTCTTGTGACAGGCCTGTTTTTTTTGCGATATCACGGGCGATTTCTGCTACGTGTTCACTGTGAATGCGCGTGTATTCATCGAACAGGTCAATCGCTCTTAGAAGAGACACCACCATGGAGTTTTTTTGATCGGCGAGTCCAATTGATTTCTGGTTCGCTTCAAAAAACGTGGTAATCATGATATTGAGGCCTTCGAAATAATTGAGAAGTTCTCCTTTGAATGTGGCATCACTCTTTTTATCGATGTCAAAACTGAGTTCACAAGATATCTTGTCTGTCAAAGGCACACTCATGAACAGACTTTCCTTTAAATCGAAGGGGTTGTTATCCTTGACAAGATCAAGAATTTCATCCCCGATTGCATTTTTAAAAAGCATCTCTTCATGTTCGAAAACTTGCGGCTTATTAAGGTTTTTGACCCATTCATGACCACTCAGAGGCAAGCTGTTCATAGTATCAAGGTCATAGCCGATGGTATCGACGAAGTGCACCTTGTCTCCACGGACGAACACACAACTGCCATAGTCAATGTCATCGAACATTCTAAAAACCATACGGAAAATTTTGGAAGCTTCTGTCTCCACTTCGCTTTCATGAAGTGTCACAGTCTGATGAGACAGTGAGAACATTTCTCGCATGCTATCAACCAGTGCTTCAAGGCGTGTTTGCCTTATGGACTGATCAGCCTTCTGGGCATCGAGATTGAGATAAATAAGCTTTATGACGATCGTGATAAGCGTTAATATCACAAGAAGAATGTTGACTTCGCTCATGTAGATGAAAATATCGGGTTCTATAACAAAGGGCGTGATAACCGCCATCAGAAGTAAAATTGTCAGGCTGAAAAGATACAACGTTCTGATGGGGAAATAAAGCGCGATGATAACCGCAAAGGGTATGTAGAGGTATTTATGAAAAACGAAGGAAAGGTAGGGAATGGTATCGGTAAAAAGGAGTATGGAAAAAAGAATGAGCACCGCGAAGAAAAAGGCCTCTTTAAGATTGAAGTCTTTAAAATAAGGATGCTTGTCCAGCTGGAGTGACATCACCATGGGCAGTCCGAAAATAACAATGCCATAAAAATCTCCGAAGAACCATATGGTGAAACTGTCTATAAATGAATGCCAACTCAGCATCGATTGGACAATGAAGGTGAGATTTCCAAGAAGGGCACTGATGCCACTCATAAGAACCGTCACCAATACCATCAGGCTTATGTTGCGGGGTGAGAGATTCAACATGATATGGAATTTTATTGTCAAGAATGCCCCAATAGACGCCCCGATGAATCCACTCGTTGTAAGAAGAAAGGAGGTAAATAGGATTGTGAAACTTGGGATATTGCCCACAGCGACATTGCTGATGAGATAGCCTAGAAATATGCTCAAAAACACTACAGGCGCAATATTCTTGCCCTTTATGAAAAGGAAGGCAAAGGCAAAACCAATAGGAGGCCAGATGATGCTTGATGAAAAAACCCCCATGGTGAAGCCGTAGGCAATGGGAACCGATAAAGTCAACAGCAAGCCAATGAACAGAGACTGTCTCCAGGGAATTGCTTTTGGGTTAATCATGCATGTGCCTCCTCAATTAAACAAACCATCTAAAGACATTTTAGCATTTTTAAGGGGAAAAAAGAAATGTATTCGCCGCACCTTTAATTTTTGCTGATGTATGCTATAATTGATTGTTAATTGAAAAAAATAAGGAGTTTTATCTATGGAACCAGAAATACTGTATGAATGGATAGGGTATGCCGCATCATTCTTTGTCCTCGTCTCACTAATCATGCGTTCAATCAAAAAACTACGTCTTATCAATCTGCTGGGTGCCACCCTCTTTGTGGCCTATGGGTATTTGATAGGGGCCTACCCTGTTTTGGTCATGAATCTTGGAATTGTAGCTGTCAACATCTATTATCTCAAACAGATTTTCACCAAGAAGGATTATTTCAAAACATTGCCTGTTGCCAAAAATGATCATTATACCAAGGCTTTCATGAATTTCTACAAAGACAATATGGCGCATTTCATGAGTATCAAGGAGGATGTGCTTGAAGACAGTGAATTCCGCTTTTTGATTCTCAGGAATATGGATCCTGCAGGCATCTTCATCGCCAAAGGCTATGATGATGACACGATGGAAATCACTTTGGACTATGCCGCACCCAGATTCCAGGATTTCAAGACGGGTGAATTCATCTACGCCAAAGAAGCCGAACGTTTCAAAGAAGCCGGCTACAAGAAAATGATTGCGTTTGCCCAAAATGTCAAACACAAGAATTATTTAAAACGCATGGGGTTCAAATATACGGATTTTAACGGAAAACAAGCCTATATGAAAAGCCTTTAAACGTCTCCCACAAAAGAAGTACTTCGTGTGCTTCTTTTTTTAATACAAGAGATTGGGTAAAACGCTTCATAAAATGGTATAATGTTTATAATTAAGAATGGAGCGTGAGCCAATGATAAGACTGAAGAATCTCTCAAAATACTATCAAGGCAAGGAAAATGTCGTAAAAGCATTGGATTCAATCAATATTGAATTCAATATTGGAGAGTTCGTCGTCATTACAGGGGAAAGTGGATCTGGGAAATCAACATTCTTGAATGTTATTTCCGGACTCGATACCTATGAAGACGGAGAACTTTACATAAATGGTGAAGAAACGGCCCATTATTCCCCTGAAGAATGGGAGAATTATCGTCGCAAGAATATCAGTTTCATTTTTCAAAACTATAACATCATCGATGCCTATACGGTCTATCAGAATGTGGATGCAGCTTTGCTTGTTCAAGGAATAGACAAGGCTACACGCAAGAAGAAAGCCATGAACCTTATCGAGAGGGTTGGGCTCAAAAAACAAGCCCATCAAAAAGCGAGCCGTCTCTCAGGGGGAGAAAAACAAAGAACCGCGATTGCACGTGCCCTTGCGAAGGATTCTCCCATCATCGTCGCAGATGAGCCTACGGGGAATCTTGATAAAACCACCAGTGAAACCATCATCAAACTGCTCAAGGAAATCTCCAAAGACAGACTTGTACTCCTAGTCAGTCACAACTATGCCTCCAAAGAACCTTACGCCACCAGACACGTAAGGCTTTTTGACGGTGAAATAGTTGAAGACAGAACCGTACGTGAATACAATGAAGTAGCGGAACTTTCAAGTGAAGAAACCCCTCAAAGTCTGGGGGGAGGGGGCATGTTTTTACTCGCACTCAGAAATCTTTTTTCAATGCCAAAAAAAACCCTCTTTACACTCTTCATAGCCTTGTTTGTCGTCGTAGTCTTTTCTATGACTTACGGATCCTATGTTGAACAAATAGAAGCCACCGGCTTTACTCAAAGCCATCCGAATTTCCAGAATTCCTTTGAAGGCAGACTCGTCGTCAGTCGCAAGGATGGAGGCGAGATGTCACAAGATGAGTTAGATACTTTTGAGGGATATGATTCGGTGGAGGCCGTTGTGCCTTACGACATGATTTTCGATAACTGGATGATGATTGGATACGATTATGACAGAGAAGATATTGCACCGTCTGACGGAGAAGACCTTGTACCGTCTGTAGACTTCATGCAACGGACTGGCAGGGTTCAGCATAGCGCCACTCTAGACAGTATTGACTTATCTGAAGGCAGACTCCCTGAAAATGACAGTGAAATCGTGGTGAGTACACGCTCCGATGAATTCCAGGTCGGTCAGACCTTGTCGGTTACCTATATGGATCAGCGGGCCCGCTATGATTCACAATCCGGACAGAACGAAGTCACCATCGTGGGGGTTGTTCAGGATACCACGACCTACCAGTTGGATCTTTATTTCCATGATTCCTTCTTCGGAAGTGATGATGCCAAAACCGCCGCACTCATGAACCAAAGCGGCATCACACTGGAAAAAGACGGGGATACCCTTACACAGCTCTATGGAGAACAACTCGTGATGGATGAAACTCAGGACCCTGGGACATTCACTTACAAGACCAACAACTATGAAAACGAAACCGGTGAGATAGACCCTTCTTTCAGAGACCAGGTCGGGGACACGTACACGCTCGCCTATAGTCACACCTTTGATGATGAACACCACACCTTTGATATGACCCTTGAAGCCATTGAGGATGCAGAAGGGGATTATCAGAGTCGAATACTTGTTCACCCTGACACACTCACTACCCTTTTTGAAGACATCGGTATTCATCAGGTATCACTGATTACAGAAGATGCATTCGATGCCAATGAAATCCAGGAAAATCTCGGAGACACCTATTATTCAGTATACCCTGCAAGCTACACCAATCAATTTGACGGCATCGCAAGAACGGTGCTCAAACTCTTCTTGGGCGGGCTTTCGATATTCGTACTCGTCCTTATGTACTTCATTGCGTATGTGGCGCTTAGAAACGTCATGGGAAGCCGTAGCAGAACCTTTGTGATTCTTCGTTCCATCGGCGCGAAGAAAAAAGAACTCAACTACTCTTTAATCATGGAACTGATGCTTATCATGGCTGTGGCATTTGCGCTCACGATGGCGGCTTTCAATCTAAGAAACTTCTTCCCGAGAATCATACCGGACTATCTAAGGTACTTTACCTTCTCAAATTACCTGTTCATGATTGTGGCCTTGCTTATCATGAGTATGTTCCTGGGCTTCCGATTCAACAAAAAAATCTTTAGGAAAAGCGTGATCAGCGCTTTCCGTGAAGAGTAGGTGCACATATGATTACACTTAAAAATGTCAAGAAAACTTACAATAAACGCAAACAAAATGCCAACCGTGTCATTGACGACGTGACTTTGGAGCTGCCTTCAAAAGGCCTTGTGGTCCTGCTTGGAGAAAGCGGATCTGGTAAGACCACCATGCTCAATGCCATTAGTGGGCTTGACAAGGTGGATGAGGGAACCATCACATTTGGTGACAAGGTTTTTGAATCCTACAAGACAGCCGCTTGGGACAAACTCCGTACGAAAGACATCGGCTATATCTTCCAAAACTATTACCTTCTTCCCTACGAAACAGTTTATGACAACATTCGTCTCACCCTCAAAATGATAGGTATTGACGATGAAAAGGCTATTAATGCCCGCGTGGAATACCTGCTATCCGTCGTCGGCATGAGTGGCTACAAACACAGGAGAGCCAACCAGCTCTCAGGTGGGCAGCAACAACGCGTCGCCATCGTGCGTGCCCTGGCCAAAGACCCGAAAGTCATCATTGCCGATGAACCTACAGGGAACCTGGACAGTCGCAACACGCTTGAAGTCATGCAAATCATCAAGACCATTTCACAGGAAAAACTCGTGGTCATGGTCACCCATGAAGAAAGCCTTGCAACCTCTTATGGCGACAAGATAATCCGCATTGTTGATGGGAAAATCAATTCAACCATCGACAATGAAGAAAAAACACGCCACACCAAAACCCATGAAACCGATATTTATCTCAAGGATTTGAAGCATATTCATGAAAGTGAGTCTGTCAATGTCTTCATGGACAGCTCTTCAGACACCCCTCCAAAAGCAAGACTCATCCTTAAAAACAATACACTCTACATCGACGTCGATCACGAAGCTTACAATAAAGTCTACATGATGGACGACGAAAGCGACGTCAGGATTCACAATGCGTCCAGGGAGGAAGTCTCGAAAACTGAAGAAGAACTTCCAACTTTCAACTATGGCGAACAGTTTCCTACATCCAAAGATGAGGATTTGAAGCAAGTCATCAGTTTCAAACATGCGTTTGAACGCAGTTTTAAATCGATGCGCCGTACCGGAAAATTCATGAAACTTTTGTACCTTGGATTCTTCTTTGGCGCCACCATATTCGCCCTGGCAGTCGCCATGTTCACAAATGTCTATTTCATCAACGAAGAAGATTTTCTCAATACCCCGAAATACACTTTCTATGGCAATGTTGAACAAAGCTACAACGATTTTTATACTTTCGAAGAGTATGATGAAATCAGCCCGTATGCCTCACAATATGATGCAATCACGAGCTTTTACGTAGGAAGCGAAACCACGAATATTCAACTTGAACTCCCGAAATTCTATCAAACAGGCGGCTCGACCACAGAAAGTGCACACATGGCCCCACTTTCAAACGTAAGTGAGGGCGATCTCGTGGCTGGTTCCATGCCCAGTGATGAAAAGGGCTTTCTTATTGATTCGAATCTCGCAGATTCCATGCTCAGAAGTGGGACGCTGCCCAATCTTGGCATCGAAACCTATTCGGATCTTCTGAGTCTGGGGGCACAGGCCTCGGGCAATGGCTATGCGCTGAATATTACTGGTATTGTCGAAAGTGAGGCCCCCATTCTTTATGGGGACAAGGCCTTGAAACTCTCGCTTGACAACAGCTCGTTTTTTGCCATTGAATTCATTGAAGACGATATGAGTGTCATCGCAGGCACCCGTCCTTCAAGTCCAAATGAAGTGATGTTGCCACTCGATAGATTGACTCAGAACTTTATCGATGACCCAAGCACCATCAACATGGATGACATTGACGAAGCTTTGATTGAAGGGCGTAATTATGAAATCTCGGGTGTGTACACGCTTGAGGGAACTGAGGACAATACTCAATATGCCGCTACAAGTGAAACCATTGAACGCCATATGTTTGAAAAAGGTTCTGTAAAGGCTTATTTCTATGTAGATGACCGCGAAGCGTTTGAAGAAGAAAGAGATCAAAACGAAGCGCCGCTTTTCGATATGTATGAACAAAGCTATCAATCAGAATATGACAACCGTCGTATGTCTTCCAGAGGCATCCTTGTCTTCTCAGTCGTCACCCTCTTATCCACCGCCGCCGCATTCTACTTCATCATTCGCTCATCGATGATGAAACGAATCTATGAAATCGGTGTATACCGTTCACTCGGTGTGAGACGATTTGACATAGTCAAACTCTTCTTGATAGAAATTCTTCTCATTACCACATTCTCAAGTGTTTTTGGGTTCCTTGCGATGTCTTATGCACTCAATGAAGTCATTAAAGCATCCGGTGAGCTTGTTGACGTATTCAATGTCAGCACGTTCACCATATTGGGAGGCCTCCTCATTATTTATCTGATCAATGCATTATTTGGTCTTCTGCCACTTTTCGGTCTCTTGAGAAAAACCCCTGCCCAGATTCAAACCGTGTACGACTTATAATAAAAAGAATGCCACAATTTTGTGGCATTACTTTTTTAAATAGCGTTTTATGTAAGGATCCATGTCGAATTTTCGCTTGATGCCTCCACTGGTCATGGGTCTTAGTTTACCCAGTAACTTGGTTTCCTGAAACGCTCTGTCGTGTCGTCCGAAACACCATGCGACCCCTGCGAAGCTGTTGGGGTCCCGTCCATCAATAAAATACAGGTTGTTAAAGTGTTTGATGCGTTTATAGGCTTCTTCAAATGAGGGGCTCCACTTGATAATCTGCTTGCCCCAATACATTCGCATGTAGTTATGCATATACCCTGTATCGACCATTTCTCTCATGCAGGCATTCCAGTAAGTGTCATCCGTCTGTGCGTTTTCAAGTGTTTTCTTTGAATAAAGGACGGTTTTTTCATCGTCTTTATGGACCTCCATGGTTTTATAGGCCCATTCCACTGTCATTTTATCAAATGCATCATACCCGTCTTTATGGTAATATACGAAGTTGTAGGCCAGTTCTCTTCTGACAATGAGCTGTTCTAAAAACGCCTCGCCTGCATCCTTGTCTATTGTGCCCTTGTTCATGCCTTTTTCAATGGTCTTTAGCATGTGCATGGGAGAAAGTTGGGCGAAATGAAGATAAGGGGAGAGTTCACTGGTAAGGAATTTTCCCGGATCGTTACTGTGGGCATAGTGATTGATTTTTTGTGCAACATAGGCTTCAAACCGTCTCAACGCTTCGCTCTCCCCTCCGGTGAACCGGTCTGATTTCTTGACGGAGTGATTGATGTCACAGTGTTCAATGATGGTTTCCAAAGACGCATCCAAAATATCCGCGTGAGAGTCACTTCGGTTCTCTACAGGCTCGCGTTTTAAAAATTCGCTCCGGTTTTCAAGGGCTTTCCAAAGTTTCTTACGGATGGTGCGTGCCGCATATTCGAGTTTGTTTGAGGCTGTTTCAACCGGGACTGCGAGGTCATTTTCCACTTCAACGACCAATAGGGATTTCGCCTTTTTGACAAGGTGTTGTCTTAGTGCACGCAGCTCTCTCGTATAGGCTTTGTCCATCACAAGCAAAGCGGCCTTGTTTAAAAAGGGAGGGATGTCTTCTAAGAACCTGCCCAGTACTACAGTAAAATCAATGCCAAGTTTTTCAAAGTTGTTTTTAAGATCCCTGAGTCCCTCGAGCATGAAATGGTAGTGCCTGTCTGCCCCTTCAGGGAATGTCTTGGAAATCACAAAAAGCACCTTGAGGGGCTTATCAAGTCGATTGGCTTCATTGATGGCATAGATGAGTGATCCGTTATCATGGATACGCTGAGTATGCTGCATCCAGTATAAGACGTAGGCCCCGTCTTCATTGATGAACCCTTTGTTTCTAAGCTTTATGCGTTTATCCATACAATACTCCTAACGAAAAGGTGATAACATGATTGACCATGTCCATATTCAAAACTTCATGGCATTTAAAGACGAAACGGTGGTTCTTGGAAACCATACACTCTTCATAGGCCGTCATAGTTCTGGGAAAACGACCCTTCTGAGGGCTCTTGACCTCTTTTTCAACCATAAAGTCGATTTTGAAGATGTGAGAAACAAGAAAAAAGCCGTCGTCATAGAATGTTCAATTGATGAAAAGACCTATACCAAAGTCTTTTCACCGCCTTATTATACATTTGAGCCTTCCAAGAGTCAGGGGGCTTTTGAAGACATTATTGACATGCACTATCTTTATCTGCCCGTTAAATCGTATCCGCTGAGTCATTTTGTCAATCAGTGTTTCGCTCTTAATTATACACCTTCGAAGGGGGATATGGAAACACCGGATTTCTCCAATTTCGACAAGGGGACTTACAAGGGCTTGATTGATTACAGTGTTCAACCCTATTATCAGATTACCTTCCCCCAAAACCTCAAAGAGACCAGGAAAAAACATCTCAGAGTGAATTGGCTTAGAAACCTTGTAAAAGGCAGACTCATATTGGCCGCGGATGAAATTGAGAAAAGCATCAATTTCGATGATTTGAATGATTTGCTCAAACTGAGCGAACAGGCTTTACTTGTCTCAAGAAATAAAAGATTCATCAATGCGTTCCCATACCGCGTGCACCCACTTTACAAATCCGATATTGAAAGAGAAATGTCCACCATCACCGACCCGCTTCACAAGTCGAGTATTTTTCTTCTTGTGGAAGGTAAATACGATGTCCCGTGGTTTGAAAGTGGGCTCAGACTGCTTGGCAGGGAAACCCGCTACCGCGTCATTCCAAGTGGTGGCTCAGGCAACCTCAAATACGTCAACGAGCAATTGAAGAAGGCAGGCTACAAGACTTTGGTTGTCAGTGATGGAGATGTGTCCGTACCTGGATACAGCCTCAACAAAGATATTATTGAGCTTTATGTCGACGAGAAGTTTCTTAGAAAAACCTTTAATGTCACCTTTAAAAAACCTCCCAAAAACAAACATCAGTTCTTTGCGTCAATCAATGAAAAAGATGATATCATAAAGAAAGTATTGTCGCGCTATGCGACCTATCATTTATACTTGCACCATCCTTTTGTAAAAGAACTCAAGTCCATTTTGGAAGACTTTGAGAGTCGCAAGGGTTTAAATATCGATTAAAGTCTTTTATAATGTTAAGATAAACGAGGTGAAGTATGAAAAACTGTCTGATTTGCAATGCGAATACGGTGGCACTCTATGATCGTGAAATCAAAGTCACCCACCATGTATGTGAAAAATGTGGTTTTACATTCAAAGACGAGGCGGCAGTGAAATCCCCTGAGGAAGAACACGCTTTATATAAAAACCATCAGAATACCATGGAGAATGAAGGTTACGTCGCCATGTTTGAAAAGTTCCTGGCCGCAACCGTGGATCCTTACGTCAAAGCGGGAAGGGCCCTTGATTTTGGAAGCGGTCCTGGTCCTGTGCTTTATGAATTGCTGAAAAGAAGAGGGTTTCAAAGCAATCATTATGATCCCTACTTCAATCCGGATCAGTCGATCTTTGAGAAGTCATATGATCTCATAACCTCAACGGAGGTTTTCGAACATCTAAGCGATCCGCTTAAGGCATTCAAGCGGCTTGCGACCATGCTGAAACCAGGGGGCCACCTGGCCATCATGACGAGCTTGAGACCCAAGGATGATGACGCCTTTTTGACATGGTGGTACCGACGCGACCAAACCCATATAGGTTTTTTCACAGAACCCGCATTCACGATTTTAAGCAATGAGGGTGGTTTGCGCTTTATCTATACGAACCACAAAAACTATTTCTTGTTCAAGAAGGAAAGTGAGTAATTCATGAGAGTCCATACATACAATGATAAATTAAGAGCCTTTTTAAAATCCCGTCTTCCAAAAGGGATTGAACTCAGTGAAACCGCAAAAGAAGCAGAAGTGCTTATCACTGGAAGGTTCTCAGAAAAAGACGTTACCAAAAACCTGAAAGCCATCATCATACCTTTTACCGGTCACAACGGCATTGATTTGGAAGCATTGAAGGAAAACGACATCATGCTTTTCAATACCACGGCCCACTCCCATTTTGTCAGTGAAAAGGCGCTTCAGCTCATCCTCGCGATGCTGGGCAATACGGTTCACTACCATAACAATCTTTTAGGGGGGGACTGGTCTGGGCGAAACCTTCCCACAAGAAAAAAATGGGTCTCCCTTTGGAACAAGCACGTGGCCATCTTTGGGTATGGGCGCATTGGGCGAACCCTCAAGAACCTGCTTGAACCCTTTAACTGCACCGTGCATGTTATTGACAGAGGCAAGGATTATGGAGGCGCCGTAAAGGAAAAAAGCCTTGCAGCCCTCGTTAAAAACACGGACATCACCGTCATTGCCGCGCCCCTTACAAGTGAAACGGAAAACGCCTTTAACGGACCCATTCTGGATCTCTTGAAAGGGAAATATCTGGTTAATGTAGGCCGGGGTAAAATCATAGATGAAAAAGCCCTTTATGATTCACTGCAAAGTGGGGTCATTGAAGGCTTTGCGAGTGATGTATGGTTTCAATATCCAAAAGAAAACGAAGCGCTTGCGCCTTCAAAGTACCCGATACACACATTTGATAACGTTCTTTTGTCCCCTCATACGGGTGGCTTCACCACGGAAGCCGAAGCACGCATGCATGAATCCATTCTAGAAAAACTGATTGCCATTGAAAAAGGCGACACAGCATCAAAACTTGATCCCAGCACATTGAAGTGAGGCGTTCACATGAAGAAAATCTATGATGAAAGACATATTATGTTCTCAAGAGCCCGTCTTGTAAAAGGCAGTGAGCGTTACGTCACGTTTTACAAGGCCCATCCTGAATACAAAAAAGGCGACGATGAAATAAGGGGGATGGCATTTCCTGAAAATCTCCGAAAAAGTGACATGTTCAAACGGAAGTTCTTTCCTGTATTTTCCAATAACGATGCCTACATGAAAACCATGTATGATTTTCTTGATAGCCTCAAAAAGCCCGAGACTCCAATTGAAGTGCCTGAGACATTCAATACAAACATCAAGGGCATCGCCAAACAATACGGTGCCAAAGAAGTGGGAATTGTCAAACTTGAAACACTGCATTATTACGACACACACGGGGGTGTAAGCGAACCACTTGGCGACCTTTATGGAAAAAAAGTGGACAAGCATTATACCCACGCCATTGTCTTTTTCAAACCCATGCGTCTTGATTCCATCAACCGCTCACCGCATTTTGAAGAGCTCCTTGAAACCGAAAGTGTGTATCTTGATGTGGCTTTTATCGGCAGCCGTTTGGCAGCCTATGTAAAATCACTTGGGTATGACGCCACTTTTGCAAGTGAGATATTCTCACCTGCGCCCTTGGTGCCGCTTGCCTTTGATGGGGGTTTGGGACAGATTGGTATGACCAATCACATCGTCAATCAGACCTATGGGGATAGAATCCGCCTGGGAGCCGTGTTCACTACCCTGCCTTTAAAGCCGGATCAGCCCGTTGATTTCGGACTTGATGCCTTTTGCAAAAGATGCAGTCTCTGCCTCATGAACTGTCCGAATCAATCCATCAAACCTTATAAGCGCAATGTAAACGGACGCGAATTTTACAAGTTTGATGATCAATCCTGTTTCAGGTTATGGAAAAACATGGGAACGGATTGTGGTGTTTGTATTCAAAGTTGTCCTTACACCCAGGGCATAGACCTTGAGACACAAAACTGGATGAAAAATGACCCTGAAAGAATTGATGCGTTCATCAAGGACTATTTGAAAGACAAAAAAGGTCGGCGTGTATCCATCAAGACGCCCCTGGATAGTGTAAAGGGAGAGGATTAGATGTTGCTGGATGTAGATGTACACGGTATGATGGTCGAAGAGGCCATCGCCCACATACAAAAAGTTATAAAAAAAGCGGGTAAGGATGTTGAAGGCCTTCGCATCATCCATGGTTATAGAAGTGGTAATGCACTGAAAAAGGCTGTACAAGACCCCAATAAAATTCGATCAAAACGCATTGTCAGAAGACGCTATACCATGAACCAGGGCGAAACCATTCTGGAGATTGAGTAATGTTTAAAGACACACTGGTGCGGTGGGTTTTGATTATTGGTCTTTTTGTCAGTGCAGTATTTTATCTGCTTGGGGTCCTACTGGAAACAGGCAGAGTGTTTTTCATTGTTTTTGGATTTGTGGTTTTCATGGTTACGGCTTTGAGTGCGCAAACGCTTTATACATGGCGTAAGTTCATAAATGAAGAGAAAGCCCACCAGGCTTCCATGAAACCCTGTGAACAATGTGGAAAGCCCATTTACAAGGATGATGCCATATGCCCTTATTGCAATGCGACACAAAAACAAGTAGAAGATGACGAAAATTAGGTGTTCAGGCACCTTTTTTTATTGACAAGAAACCGTTTTATTGTTACGCTTTTAAGTATAAAGTTTGAATATCAAAATAAAGCTGGAGGTTAAGTATGGAAAAGAAAATCGGATTTGTCGTATGTGGCAATTCAGGCATTGATTACATTGACCATCCCTATGATATCAGGGTGCTTAGAAGCATGCTGTTGTTTGGAGAAAACGAGTATGAAGATTATGTGGATATAGATGCGGATACCTTTTACAGACAATTGAGTGAATTTCCAAACGTGCCCCTGTCTACGGCTCAAACAGCCACGGGTGTGATGATGGAAACCTTTGAAAGTTTAAAGAATGACGGCTATACCGATATTATCGTGGTGACGATTTCCTCACAATTAAGCGGCACCTACGAAGGGGCGCATATGGCTGCGAACATGGTCGAGGATGTCGACGTTCATGTTTTTGATTCTCTCAGTGTGGGGTATGCTGAAAGCTATATGATTTTACAGGCCGCAAAAATGGCCAAAGAAGGCGCAAATATTCCTGATATTCTTGATAGACTCGCATCAATCAGAGACAACCAGGGAATTTTGATTTCCGTAGATACTTTGAAATTCCTCGTCAAGAACGGTCGCTTATCAGGAGCGAGTGGGCTGATTGGCAGCATGCTAAAGATCAAACCACTTTTGCATCTCTCACATGATGGAAGAGTAGAAGCAATTGAGAAAATACGCACCAGAAAAAAAGCGTTGAACAGACTGGTTGAAAAGTTCTTGGAAGATCACCAGGAGGAAAACATCGAAGTCTTCTTGCTGCATGCGAATGCAAGGGAGACGGCTGAAGAAACAAGAGACAGATTGCAGGCTAAAAGAGACGATCTCAAGCAGATTGACATTCACCCGTTGACGCCGGTCGTAGGAGCCCACGCAGGCCCAGGGGCGCTTGGGATAGGTTGGATTATAAAAAAGTGGTAAAATGACCCGATTATTTGATATAATGGGGTGTAATGAAAAGGGGGATTCGCCAAATGCCAACATCGCCTAAAGCAATCATCAATGAATTGCTTGTAGATGTATTCAATAACATTCTACGCATTGAACAGCAACATATGAGACAACAAGGTGTCAAACTCTCCATGAATGAAATCCATGTGCTGGAAGCCATTCAAAAAAGTGAAGATTCGACGATGTCCAACATCGCCAAACGTTTGCATGTCACAGTAGGGACCCTTACAACCTCCATGAACCGTTTGGTGGAAAAAGGGTATTGTGAACGCTACAGAACCGATGAGGACAAAAGAAAGGTCTTTATTCGCCTGACTAGGCAAGGGAAGGCCGTTTTGAAAATACATGAGACTTTTCATGAAGAAATGATTGATGCAGTCATTGAAGATATGCATCTTGAAGATAATGCAGTGCTTATCGATTCCCTTGAAAAGCTCACTGATTATTTCAAAAACAAGTATTAATGCTTGGAGGGAAAGTATGGCAACCATCAGTTCGGATGTCTTAAGGGGTCATTTGGAAAGTGTTATTTTGACGTTAATCAAGGAAAAAGACCGTTATGCCTATGAAATCGCCAATGAAATACGCACAAGAACAGAAGAATCCTTTTCCGTCAAAGAGGCGACGCTTTATGCCATGGTCCAAAGACTTGAAAGAAAAGAACTCATACAGTCCTACATTGGAAGCAAGTCCCATGGAAGACAAAGACGCTATTATACGTTGACACCTTTGGGCAGAGCCTATTATCAGGAAAAAAAGCTCGAATGGTACGAGCTTAAAAATCTTATGTCAGTTTTTCTGGAGGATAATCATGAATAAGAGACTTGACGATTTCGTGAAAAAAATCTTCAAAAACAGACAGTACGATGACTCTGCCAAAGAAAGTCTGAGGACGTTTCTTTATGAAAAAGTCGAGGATTTGAAAGATCAGGGCTACAGCGAAGAAGACGCCGTCACTAAAACCATAGATGAATTCGGGGATCCTGAAGAAATCTATTTGAAAGATTTGGAAGAACCGCATTCACAGAATTTGAAACTTGAAAAGAAACGCACCAAAAACGCCCTCCTTTTCTCGTTTTTGAGCAGCATGCTCATCATCGCAATCATCATGGTCATAAACTTTGTATTCATACCCGATATAGGACCTTGGTCCATTATATTGGCGCTTGGTCTGCTTTTTTGGCCACTAAGCATTCTTTACAAACTCTTAAACAAAAAAGGAGAATAGTGTATGTCTAAAACCGCTGTCATTGCAGTAAGTACCGGGTGCCTTGATTATGTCGAGATCAATACGAACAATCTGTTCATCATTCGCTGTCAAATTGAAATCGGGGAAAATTCCTTCAGAGATTTCGTGGAAATCAACGCAAACGACTTCTATGATCAATTAAAAGAAGACACCTCCCTGGTTCCTACCTCATCCATGCCACCGATCGGTGAGATTGATGCAACGCTTCATTCAGTTGAAGATGCAGGGTATGAGTCGGTTATCATCGTAACCATATCCTCACAATTGAGTGGCACCTATCAAACGTGTAAAATGGCCAAGAATGCTTATGAAGGCCATTTGGATATTCATGTAGTGGATAGTAAGAATGCCGCTATTAGTGAAGGCTTCATCACAATCGAGGCCCTTCGGATGATTGAAGAAGGAAGCACGGTCAAAGAAATCGTGCCCTATCTCGAAAAACTCTCACTGAGTCGCAGACAATACTTCCTGGTGGATAATTTACGCCTTCTTGTGAAAAATGGAAGGTTATCAGGGGCTGCTGGATTTATGGGGCGCATGCTTAAAATCAAACCGATTTTGCAGGTGAATGATGAAGGTAAAATCGTGCCATTTGAAAAAGTCCGCACCCTCAACAAGGCCTTGAAAAAAATGGCGGATCAGATTCTATCGGATCTTGAAGGTAAAGAAAATTTCGTGGTAACCTATGATACATCCGACAATAAAGAAGGCTTTGAATATGTCTTTAACAGAGTGGAAGAAGCGCATCCGAATCATACTTACTATGCTGCCCCTATCACACCGGTAATCGGTGCCCATACGGGTATTGGCACGGTTGGTGTTGCCTACTTTGATATGGACAAGGCAAGAAAATAAACAATAAAAGTTGTATTATAAGTTATCCCGTGATAAAATATTAGACGGTGATTTTATGCAGACAAAAAGACTCGTTTTTCTGGCAATTATGCTGGGGGTCAGTGTGGTCTTGAACATTGTGGAACGCACGGCCATACAAGGGTTCACAGGCCTGCCCATGGTACGACTGGGCCTGGCTAATATCGTAGTGCTCATACTGCTTTATACGTACGGCATCAAAGACGCTTTTGGTGTACTCATTATAAGAATCATTCTCGTAGGATTCGTCACGGGGCTTTTCAGTCCCGCATTCTTTCTCAGTTTGGCGGGAGGCATGGTGGCTTTTTCCTTGATGACTCTTTTCAAAAAGCTTCCGGGCTTCACCATCATCTCAGTCAGTATTATGGGGTCCCTCGGACACGCGGTTGGTCAGATATTCATGGCAGTCTTTCTTCTCAATACAGAAGAGATTATCTTCATACTTCCTATCCTTATAGCCATCAGCATTCCAACGGGAATCTTCACGGGGATGGTAGCGAGAAAGCTTCTTGAGTCAATGCGTGAACAGTTTACAGCTCACAGCTATTAATAATAAAACAAGCCTTGCCGATTATCCGGCAAGGCTTTTAAATTGCTTTTAATTGCGCCATTCCAATAAATATTCGTCAAATCCATCTGATGTTACAATGGAATCGTCTCCCAGATACCAAGTGGCTTCTACATCCTCTAGGTTATTGATGAAATCCTGTGACTCCTCAGGCTCCATCAAAAAGGCCGCTGTTGAGAGTATGTCACCGATAGACCCATCCTCTATCAGAAGAGTTACGCTTTTATGGTGATAGGAGGGTTTCAATGTATTGGGGTTAATCAGATGATGATACCTTTGAGAGTCTACTTCATAATAGCGTACGTAATCACCGCTTGTGACAAGGGATGATCCCGAATCGAGTTTTACGGCCGCATACCCGGAAGGATTGCTTGGGTTTGTGGGATCAGTGACCCCGATGTGCCAAAGATTCGATTCTCTTGTGGGATGGTCGCCATAGATCTCTATGTTTGAGGTGCCGGCATTGATAAGAAAACTTTCGACTTCATCATAGCTTTTCAATAAATCGGAAAGCTTGTTGGTGGCATAGCCTTTGGCAACCCCTCCAAGATTAAGATTCATATTTTCTTCCATGGTCACTTCATGGGTGTCGCCGTTCAAAGTAATGCCGTCAATTCCAACATATTCACCTGCAGCATTCAATTCAGCATCTGAAGGCACTTCACAGGTCCCCTGCTCATTGCAGGCTTCCAAATAGTCACTCCAAATATCAAGTACGGGTCCCATAGTAATATCAAAATACCCATTGGTGAGTTCATGGTATTCAATGGAAATTTCCAACAATTCAAATAAGGCATCATCTACTTGATGGGTTTTCGTAGGCGCTTCATTCAGCGTCTTTACATTCGTTACGCCATTGTAGTTATTGTATCGGTCAGCCTGGTTGTGAATGTTTTCAAGCAGGGCTTCACTCTTCTCAAATATTTCATCAGTGAGGCTTTCGTCTGTGGTTTCGTCCACGTATATGTCAATGGCAAACATGGAATCAAAATAAGAGGTATAAACATCCGATGCCTTTTTGAGAGTTATGTCACTATCGGTATTACCACACGCGTTCAATGTAAAAACCATTAAAGTCAGTGATAAACCAAACATTATTTTTTTCAAAACTATCAGTCCTTTCAGCGTGTGTTATTATATCATAATCAATGCAGTGTGGGGGAAATTTGATAAAGAAAAAAGAGGCCCGAAGGCCTCTTTAAACTATAGAAGGATATTACTTATCTACCTAAAGCCATTTCGAAGGCTTCGATAACATGATCAATTGTGATTGAAACACCTGCTACTGCGTCATCAGGGCTTTCGAATTTACCATCTACAATTGAGTAACTTTCGAGTCCTTGATTTTCTACAACTGCATCAGCGACTGCTTGCATTTGTTGTTCCCAAGCCATTTCGCCGTCTACAACGTTGCCATCTTCATCTCTGTGCATACCGTAATCTCTACCGTAGTCAAGAGACATTTTGGTAGTGATGATGCCTTCTGCTTCGCTACCATGATTCATCATACCGTATACGGCAGTTTCAGAATCAGCTGATTTGAAGTATACTACGTCTACAGCAGCGTGAACGATATTGCCTTCTTCATTAACAGCAATGAATGCATGACCATTTTGATGACCTTCTGAATATCCGTATTGGATACCAGGAGTGTAGTCGCCTTCGCTATCAAATTCAGGAACGTCGAAGTCTGTAGGTTCTTCGTCGCTTCCGAGTTCAGCGAGCTCGAGTGCGTTTTCCATTGCAGTGATATAGGCGCTCACTGTGATGGTAACACCCGTAATGGCGTCATCGTCAAATTTGCCATCTGCAATTGAGTATTCAGGAATACCTTGATTTTCTACTACGTCATCCGCAAGTGCGTCGACTTGATTAACCCAAAGAAGTTTGCCTTCTTCATCAGCTTCACAGTCGTCGTCTTCATCCGCGTGCATACCGTAGTCGCACCCGTCGTCGAGTGTACGTTTAGTGAGTCCGACATACGTTGTGCTTTCATCTTCCAAATCCCACATAGGGCCTTCAGAATCGCGTTTTGCATATACGCTGTCAATATGAACGTCTTGGATGAATCCTTCAGCATCTACATAGACATACGCAAAACTATTTCTGTTTCCTTCAGAATAGCCTAGATGAAGTCCTGGTTTATATTCACCAAGTTCTACTGGATCTTCTCCGTCATCACATGCAGCGATTGAGAAAACCATTGTAAGCATTAATAGTGCACTTAATAATTTTTTCATGGTTTGTTGCCTCCTAGTTATTTTTGTATTTTTAAACCACTTGTATTATAAGTTTAATGCCAAGGTTTGTCAACAATTTGCGGTAAAAAACTGTATTACAGAAGTACTTAATTTTGGTATGCGAACTAAATGCATTGACCATGGCATGCGTTTATTGGTATGATATACTAGATTCACAAGGAGGCGATTGAATGAAGCGCAATGATATAAAATTGATTGCAGTACTGACCATTGTGGCACTTATCAGTGTTGTGGCCGTTCAATTGCTTCAGCGCAGTCAGTCTTATGATGACGGGATTGCCGTAGTCACGCACGGAAGCACCGAAGTGCTCAGAATTGATCTCAAGGATGGTTCGGCCTTGGTTATGGACGAAGAAGAAGTTGTCAGCATCGATGAAGAGGCCGGCATCTATATAGTCAAAGGAAGTTATGGTGACAACAACACAGTCACCATCGGTTACGACAACGCAAACCACACCGTCCGAGTCCTTGATGAAGTCAGTCCGCAAAACATCTGCCAGAAACAAGGTGAAACCAATACACCTTTGAAACCCTTGACCTGTCTTCCCAATGAAGTCGTCATACGCATTGAAACCCCGCTTCCTGCACCAGACGATGATGATGCCATCATCTATTAAAGTTTTTAAGGAGGAATACCATGGACCCACTTGCACTTGCCATTTTCGAAGGTTTGCTATTTTTTATCATCTTTGCGATTACATTCAGGTCTCTCATGAGTATGGATATTAGTCCTATATTCAAAAAAGGCTCAATCCGTGAAATGCAGTTTATTTATATTTTCATGAGTATTGCAATTACTTATCTCGTACTCAAGGCCATCATGAACCTGGTTACGATTTCCATCACGATTCTAGGCTAAATAAAAAATGCGAAAATTTTTCGCATTTTTTTTATTTAAAGATATTCAAGTCTGGTCTCAAGTACGCTGATATCCGATTGATCACTGGTTTTCTCTTTGAGGTCAGCCTTTAAGGGTTCAATGGTTTCTTCTCTAAGTGTCACTATGAAATGGGCGCTTGAATCATAGCGTCTCTCAATTGAGTGGGTGTGGCTTTCAAGTTCGTGCTCGATTACTCCAATTAAATCGAAAGGGATGGTGATTTCAAGTGTCACAAGCGTGACAGGCTTTGTTTTTACAGCCTTCTCCAGTGCCCCTGACGCCGCTTTTCCATAAGCGCGAATAAGGCCACCTGCCCCAAGTTTGATCCCCCCGAAATAACGGACGACCACTATGATGATATTGGTCATGGTGTTCTTTTTCAGAGTTTCCAAGATGGGCATCCCTGCGGTTTTCGAAGGTTCGCCGTCATCCTCGGCCTTTTGAACAATGCCTTCGTCTCCGAGACTATAGGCAAAACAGTGATGATTGGCGTCAGGATGGGCCTTTTTGATTTTTGATAAAAAGCCCTGCGCTTCATCTTTCGTAAATACCGGCTTCGCGTAGGACAAAAACCTGGAATGCTTGATGACGATTTCTTCTTGTACTTCCTTTTTTATGCTGTACATGCGTATCACCCAAATCCATCATAGCATTTTTTTGACGATTAAGGTCTATAGATGGAAAAAACCCTTGATTTATAGTATAATTCACATGGTGAATAATTATGACAAAGTTACACGAAAACGGCATTGAAATCCTGAAAAGATTGAATGACGCTTCTTTTGAAGCGTATTTTGTCGGTGGGTATGTAAGAGATACGCTCTTGGGCCTTCCCACCAAGGATATTGACATCACCACCAACGCACGACCCAAGGATTTGGAAACCCTCTTCAAAAAAGTCATTCCTACAGGCGCGGCCTTTGGCACGATGAGCGTCATCATGGACGGGGTGGGTTATGAGATTACGACCTACCGCAAGGAAACGGTCTATGACAACCATCGCCACCCAAACGCCATTGAGTTTGCGGATACGCTTGAAGAAGATCTCAAAAGGCGTGACTTTACCATCAACCAGCTGACCATGGACAAAGACGGTCATATTGGCGACAGGTTTGAGGGCTTGAAGGATTTGAGAAAAAAACGTATCAAAACGATTGGTACGCCTGAAGAGCGATTTTATGAAGATGCACTCAGAATGCTCAGAGCCTTCAGGTTCGTGGCACGTTTGGACTTCTCACTCGAGGAAAACACCTTCAAGGCCATAGAAAACCACCGCGAACTCATTAGGAAAATATCCATCGAGCGCATCCAGGAAGAATTGTTCCGACTGTTTGATGCGCCTCATTCACAAAAGGCGCTCAAAGCGATGGTGAAAAGCCAGGTTCATGAAACGCTTTTCGGCTTGGAAAAAGGCATCGAAATTCTAAGCGAAACGTCAATGGCCTTTCAAAAGGAAGTGGCCTTTGCCTGCTTGAGTCTTTTCAGGGATTTAACCCAAGGCCCTTGGAAATTGTCCAAGAAGTTTACACAAGAAATCAAAGCCATAAAGGCATTGCATGAAAAAACCATGAACAAGGCTTTTACAGCCATGGATGTATTCACTTATACAGTGCCCATTGCCCACAAGGCCAATACTTTGAATCAGATGCTTGGAGCCAAGGATCAAGCCACGGATATCGACATGCTTGATAAAAGACTCCCGATTCGTTCCCCTAAGGCCTTGAACATCAAGGGCAGTGACATATCTAAATACGTGCCCATCTCCCACAATAAACAAATAAGCCTCATATTGAACAGGTTGCTTGAAGAGGTAGTGGAAAGAAAGATAGATAATACCTACGAAACGCTTTTGAAACGTGCCCATGAACACTTAAATATTATTGAATGGAGTCATAAAAATGGAAAATAGAGTTGAAGCTTACCTGGATGCCTTTCACACGATTAGTGTGTTGGTTCCAAAAAAGCTCACACACGAAAAATTCAAGACCTTTACACTCGAAGGCAATGAAGAAATCATCACCCTGCATGTCACCGAGGTAAGAGAAAGCCACGACAGAATCAAATACATCACCACGTTTGAAGGGTTCATCTTTCTCACCAAAGACTACTATGTAAAAACACACAGTGGTCTTGAGGCGGAACTTTATAGTGGCGCCATCGTGAGAAGTGACATCTTTGACGAACTGTATGCTTACGACGGGGATGATCTTGGTGTCACGTACCATAAAAACCAGACCACCTTCAAACTGTGGTCCCCCATCGTCAAGCGAATCACCTTGAATCTGACGTCTCCTGAAGGAGAAAAGAGCGCCTATGACCTCAGCTATTTCAACCAGGGGGTCTGGTCACTGACCCTCGAAGGGGACTATGAAGGCTACGGGTATTGTTATGAAAGCTATGTGAATGGGAAAATCCGTTCATTCAACGATCCCTACACCATCGCCTCAAAAGCCAATGGCAGACAAAATGTCATCGTCGATCCCGATAAGTTCGTATCGATGAACCATACGATGGACGACAGTTTTTTCTCTCCCGTGGATGCCATCATCTATGAAACAAGTGTCAGAGACTTCACAAAGGATGCCTCAATCAACGCGCGTCACCCAGGACGGTTTCCCTCATTCACAGAAACCGGTTTGACCACCAAAAACGGGAAAGCGGCAGGATTTGATTACCTTAAAGACCTGGGAATCACCCATGTGCAGATTCTTCCCTTTTATGATTTTGAAGGGGTGGACGAGCTCGATGTGGACGCTTCATATAACTGGGGCTACAACCCCTCGCAATACAACGTGGTCGAAGGCTCGCTTTCAACCGATCCCGAAGACCCCTACACACGCATCAATGAACTGAGAACCATGATTGATACACTGCATAAACAAGGTATGAGAGTCGTAATGGACGTGGTATACAACCATGTCTATGATGTGGATACTTTCCCCTTTGACGCTCTTATTCCAGGGTATGCCTACCGCGTCAACCACCATGGCTATCTGACTGAGAGTTCGGGGTGTGGCAACGATTTGGCCACTGAACGCACCATGATACGCAAATTCATTGTCGATTCCGTATTGTTTTGGGCAAAAATGTTCAAAATCGACGGCTTCAGATTCGATCTCATGGGGCTTATCGACCTCAAGACCATGCATGTTCTGAGACAAAAACTTGAAAGTTATAGAAGAGACATCATTGTACATGGAGAAGGGTGGAACATCCCTACACCCCTCAAGGAAAACCGCATGACCCATCTTCAAAACAATTACGTCCTTTACAATATCGGGTTTTTCAACGACATCACCCGTGAATATATCAAAGGCTCGAATTTCGATGTGAAAGACAAAGGGTTTACCCAAGGCAAGAAAGGCCGACACAAAACCATTGAAAACATCTTGAAAGGCGGCACCGTTTCTCATGGAGGCATCAAATATCCGGCGCAGTCCCTGAATTATGTGGAATGCCACGATGACTACACCTATTTTGATCAAACCCTCAAAGCCTGTCCGAAAGTAAAAGAAGCCACACGGCTTAAAATGCAGAGACTTGCCAACGCCATGGTCATCTTGTCACAGGGCGTGCCCTTCATTCACAGCGGTCAGGAATTTTTCAGAACGAAAAACGGTGTTAAAAACAGCTACATGTCTCCGGATGCCATCAACTTGCTTGATTGGACAAGGAAAGATGCCTACCTGGACGCCATTGAAGAGTTCAAGACCCTCATTGAATTCAGAAAACACCATCCGGAACTTAAACTTAAAACCCCCCATGAAGTTGAAAACAGAGTCACCATCACATTCACCAAACAGGATACCTGCCTCTATGAGGTCAAGGGGGACCACGAAACACTCATGATGGTCTTCAAAAACACCGACAAGGAAGAAACCATCAACCTGCCTTCGATGAACAGTCTGCTTTTCAAAAGCGAAGACGCCCATCACTTCACTGAAGGCACCTTGAAACTTAGCACGCTATCCACCACCATCCTAAGCAGTACAAGAAAGGACGTTTGATGTGCAATCATTCTATGCGAAAATCGATTCATACAACCAGACCACCTATGACACCAATACCCTTTCAGTCTATGACAGTGAAGGCATTCGCCACACCATAAGGATTGATGAAAATGCGGATGTCAAAGAAGGGGAAGTGTACCGTTTTGAAGGGGAAATCATTGAATTCAAGGGCAAGGATCAGTTCCTTGTGGAAAACCATGCGCATATCAATGCCATTGACATGAGTCTTGGTGAACGGGAAAAACTCATGGGCCACTTTTACAAGTTCGCACCCATCTCGATTGAAGCGATTCAGAAAATCGTCGAACACTACATCGCCCTGATTGACGACGACACCATCAAGACCCTCACCATGGATCTGTTCAGAACCCATGAAGAAAACTTCTATCTCTATCCTGCGGCGACGCGTTTCCACCATGCCTATATAGGCGGTGTGGCGCACCATACGGCCACCATGCTCAAACTGAGTGATGGGCTTGTTAAGACCTATCCGTTTTTAAACCACGGACTGCTCATTGCGGGTATTTTGCTTCATGACCTTTACAAGACTGTGGAACTCTCCGTTTACCACGCCCCTGAATACACCACTGAAGGAAAATTGCTCGGCCACATATCCATGGGAAGCGAAGCGGTCGGCGAAGCCGCAAGGCGTCTTGGACTTTATGACACCGAAGCGAGAATGCTGCTGCAGCACATGATTTTGTCTCATCATTATTATGGCAATTTCGGGTCCCCTAAAAAGCCCAATATTCCTGAAGCCCTCGCCCTTCATTTTATCGACAACATCGATTCCAAATTCGCCGTGCTCGGCGAAGCACTTGACACAACCGAAACAGGCGCCTTCACCGGATCGCTTGGGGTGCTTGAGCGTGAACGCTATTACAAGTCCAAATATACAAAAAAGTGAAAAAAATAGACAAAAACCATTGGCTGTGTTACACTATTGTTAGCCAAAATTCTAGTAGTATGCAGTTAATCAAGAGGAGTGAACGAACATGAAATTAGAAAAAAGAACGGACAAACTCAAAACCGTACGTGATAACCAGCTTGTACCCGGTGTTGTATACGGAAATGATATTGATCCAACCCCAGTACAAACACCTTATACGGACTTCGTTGAAGCTTACCGTGAATATGGTAAAAGCATGACCTTCAAGACCAAACTCGGTGGGACAACCCACATGGTCTATTTCAAGGACATTCAAATCGACCCCATCCGCCAAAACAATGTATTGCACTTTGACCTTCAGAAAGTCAGCGCAAGTGAAACCATCGCGGCAGATATCCCTGTTGAACTTATCGGCAAGGAAGTCGTCGAGAAAAAAGGACTTGTCGTTGAACAAATTGAAAACGTGGTTGAAACCGAATTCCCAGCGGGATCAGGTATTTCCAAATTCACACTCGATGTCACCGACCTCGAAGGAAACGACACGCTTACCGTCAGTGACCTTGAACTTCCAGAAGGCTTCAAAGTCTTGGAAGAAGAAGAACGAATCATTGTGGCTGTCAACTATCCTCAAGAGGAAGAAGAACCAGAAGACCTCGATACCGAGGAAGAAGAGATCGAAGTCGAAGCCATCAAGCAAAAAGGCGAAGACGAAGAATCAGAAGACGAATCGTAAACCATACAAACACCGCATCCCATCCGGATGCGGTGTTTTTTTTAGCTTTAATGCAAAAGAAAAGCCCGCGAATAGCGGGCTTTGAAGTGTTATTCTGAATCAATGACGTCAAGGGGTGGGAAAGTTCTGCGATCAAACAGTTCACGGATGGTATCATACATATCCAGGTGTTCCTGGTTGTTATTTGTGAACTGTGCGTCATTTCTGATCATGTCAATGGTATGAATGGAATGGTTGATGTTGCTGAAGAGTCGTGTGAAGCTTGTGGAGGCATAGGTATCTACAGCGTTGTAAAGGTCTTCACTTATAAGAGTGTAGTTTACTTCACCTTCGCCACCAACGTTTTGAGCCTTGGTGTTTTCAATGCGTTGTTCACTGTATAGTTTGAGTTGTTCAAGGGAAGGCATCGCTCCATCGTTGATGAGATCATCGCTGAAGTCACCATCGGCATTGTCGAATGCGGCACTTGGTTTTTCGAAAGCGTCGCCTTTCTCAGCACGAATCAGGTGAATCCCGAATTGCGTGGTGGTGAGGTTGCTGGCGTACACTTCATCTTCATCTTCATATTCAGCAGTGTTGTAGTCTTCGTAGACTTCTTGAAGCGCCGCTACGAAATCTTCAACGTAGTTTTGCGTGTTGTTGAAATCAAGCTGGTCAGTACTTTGAGGCTGCCCTTGTTGATCGGTGCCTTCTTGAACCTGGAGGTTTTCATAGCGCAGTTCCAATCCGGCATTTTTGAATTCAGCCCATTCACTGTAATCATCGGCTGTGTCATCTTCAATGCGGGAGGCATCTTTATAGGCACTGACAATGTCTTCCATGGTTTCACCATCTTCGATGGCATCGCGAATGGCGGTTTCAAGGTGGGCTTTTCTGGTGTTGAATTCAGTTTGTTCGCTTTCAGAGAGTCCTTCTTGGAATTCGTCGAAATCATCCGGTGCGAAGTTTTCATCCATATCCACGAATACGAGAATCTGATCGGCTTTCAAAGAGAAATAGTTTTCGTATTGTTCTTCAACGTAGTCCATGACTTTTGTAAAGTCGACCTCGTCGTATAAGTAATCATTACGAATGGTTTCCATCACGAGGGTGTTGAGGTATTCCTCTTCACCACCAAGACCGTAAGCCGCATAAAGGAATTCTTCCCAGCTCATGTCTTGTGGGGAGAAACCGTAGTTGGCGTACGCCCCGTTATTGAAGGATGTCTTGTCGGTACGCACATGTTCACGGAAGGCTTTCATCTTATCGCTTCTGTTTTCAAATACGTCACGGTTGTCACCGAACGTATCTTCGAAATAGGTACTGTCGAACAAGGTGAGTTCCTTGAGTTCTTCAAGGCTGTAAAGGGCCCCTACACGCGTTGAAGCAAAATCGAAGTAGTCATCAGCCGTTACTTCGAAATCATCAAGTGTGGCGAGTTTGTCAGGGTTGTCTTCAATCTCTTCGTAAACTTCACTTCTGAACTGTTGTTCAAAGGAAAGAGCGAGTGGCTTGTCATGAATCTTGAGGTTGTTTTCTTCATAGAGGTTTTGCAAGACCTGACTTGTTTGTTCACTTGTAATGAGGTCTTCAACGTAAGCGGCTTTAAGCTCTTCCAAATCCGCTTCACTCAATGTATCGAAGGCTGGCACATCGTCACGGGTGAGTTCATACGCCATGTAACGGTAGTCGCCAATGCCTTTTGAGCTTTTCGAGTAGTCTAGGTCGCTTTCATTCAATGTGTTGAACAAGTAATCGCTTAAATCAAGAATGGCGCCTGTTCTGGAGGTTTCGCCTTCTTTTTGAAGGTCATATTGATTAAACATGAAGAAGTCGTTTTCCATCGCAACCAAATCTTCAATCGAGGTCGCTAAATCAATTTGTTCACGCTCCGGATTGAGGAAATTGTAGAGTTCGATGTAGATTTCGAGAGCTTCATCGTCTGTAAGCAACGTGGTATTCGTATCGTCGAAATCATCACTTGCGACGTCTTCAATGGATGCGTCGCCTTCGTATAGACCCAAACCTTCATCGCCGTCTTCATTTTCGAAGTTTGGCACGATGTTGAATCTGTTCAATACGTTCTCAAGGTCTTTTGAACTGAGGAAACGAAGCGTAATGGCTTGCATGTTGCCTTGTTCATAGTCATTGTAATACGATTCAAGGTCCTCTTCACTTACAAAGAAATCGCTTGCTTCATCAGTTGTGAGATGCATGTCTTTGGTGTATGTGTCCTTGGCAATGACCAAGCGCATGAAAGCTTCAACGGAGGCATCATCATTGGGATCGAAACCGTTCATCACGAGTGTATCGTGATAATTTTGTTCCATATCTTCAATTTGACGCTCGCTGAATTCGGCAATTTCCGCGTCATCAGTAGTGCCATACGTCATTTCCGTAATCTGTTCATCGATTTCATCCTGTGTAACTTCGTTGATGTAATCTTTGTCTAGATAGTTGGAAAGCAGTTCGGTATCGATGTAGTTTTGAAGGTGCGAAAGGCCATCCATGACTTTAACACGTTCATAGACATCTTTTCTGGATAGATCATACCCATCATAAGTCATGAACGTTTCGTCAGGATTTGAAACGGTGGGGGTTGAGTTGTCTTTTTGAAGTGCATTGCATGCAACCGACATGACAATCACTACAACAATGATGCTGAGGACAATAGCGCCTCTTTTAATTAGTTTTGGGTCCATATCTGAATCACTCCTTGTATAATTACGCAATATATATAGTACCATTAATTATTTTTTAATACAACTAGAAAAACACGGCATTTATAGGTTGCATTCTTTAAGCCATGTCGTGCAGTTCAATATATTGCATTCATGGCCATATGGTGTATAATAATACCCGAATTGGAAGTGAAGATTATGGAGATCACCATTCTTGGCAGTGGCTCAAAAGGCAATGCCACATACATAAAGACTAAAAACGCTGCGTTTTTGATTGACGCAGGCCTGTCTTACAAGCAATTAAATGAGCGCATGCGCGTACGCGGGCTATCCTTATTACCCTTGGACGCCGTGTTTTTGACCCATGAACACAGTGACCATACCAAGGGCCTTCACCAGCTCATCAAGCGCACCAACACACCGCTTTGGGCTGTGAAAGACACCTACAAGGCCACGCTTGCCAAAACAAAAGCACTCCCTGAAGTGCATACGCATCAGGCATTTGAAGCGCACCTTCCCTTTGAATTCAAAGGGGTGGCCTTCACTCCGATAAGAACCTCACACGATGCAGCCCATGCGGTAGGGTTCGTGATTGAGGAGGACGGAAAAAAGCTTGTCTACATTACCGATACAGGCTATCTCGATGAACGTGATTTTCATAAAATCACCAATGCGCACATGTACGTTTTCGAGTCCAACTACGATATTTCAATGCTTTATACCTCTTCGCGCCCCCATTATCTCAAACAAAGGATTGATTCTGTCAGAGGCCATTTATCCAATACAGACAGTGCGTATTATCTTTCACGCATTGTCGGAGAAGCGACCAGACACATCGTGCTAGCCCACCCCTCACAAGACTGCAACACCGAAGCCTGCGCGCTTTATACCCTTGAAGCGGTCTTCAAAAGCTACGAACTGGCCATAGACCAATACGATGTCCATGTGGCCAAGCAAAACACCCCAACCAAAACGTTCACTCTATAACAGAAAGGATTGTTAGTATGACCCATGAAACACTCATTAAAAAAACCTGCGCCAAAGTCTTCGAGGTCCATGAAGATGCCGTCGTACTTGAAAGACGCTTGATGGGCGGCATGTCCAACTTCACATACGTCATATCGGTGGATGGTACCCTCTACACTTTCCGAGTCCCTGGCAAAAATGCAGAAAAATTCGTGGACAGGGAGATTGAAAGCTACCACATTGAACTGGAAAAACCACTTGGTTTAAACAATGAAACCGTGTATCTCGATACTGAATCGGGCATCAAGATTGCCAAGTATATAGACGGAGTCCCTCTTCATGAAAAGAAACCACTCGATTACCTGAAAGAAGCAGCCGATGTACTTCATACCATCCACGAGAGTTCCCTGGAATCCAAATACCCTTATGATCCCTTTACCCGCCTGGATAAATATGAAAGCTACATGAGCGAATTCAATCATACCCATGACACGCGTTACTTTGAATACAAGGAAACCCTCAAATCCTACAAACCATTTCTTGATCAGTTCGAACATACCTTCACCCATGGCGATGCCCAGGTCAGTAACTTCGTAGTCAGAGAAAATGAAATCAGACTCATGGACTGGGAATTCTCAGGCCAAAACGACCCTTATTACGATGTTGCCTGCTTTGGCAACAACGATTTCGACCATGCGGTGGCCTTGCTTCCCATCTATCTTAAACGCACCCCTAAGCACGAGGATTACAAGCGTCTATACCTCTGGAGAACGTATCAGTGCCTGCAGTGGCACAACGTCGCTTTATACAAACACGAGATAGGATTAAGTGAAGAATTGCATGTGCCATTTGACAAAGTTGCCGTGCTTTATCTTGACAAGGCCAAGAATCTTCTCGCTAAATTGTAATACAGATAATTATTTTATAATTAAAGGAAAACACTTCGTATGTAAGTGTTTTCTTTTTTAAAATATCCCATGAAACGTTGTTAAAAGCGGATGGATATTGTATAATTTACTTGTATGACAAAACGATACAAATTTAATAATGGAGGTAGTTGCAATGGCGACTAAAAAAGAGTTTCAGTCAATGGACGGGAACCAGGCAGCGGCACACGCAGCCTACGCGTTCACGGAAGTAGCGGGTATTTACCCGATTACGCCATCCTCACCCATGGCTGAACATACCGACCTTTGGGCATCACAAGGAAAGAAAAATCTTTTCGGCATGCCAGTGAAGGTCATTGAAATGCAATCAGAAGCAGGTGCGGCCGGTACGGTGCACGGATCGCTTCAGGCGGGTGCGCTCACTACGACTTACACAGCATCCCAAGGGCTATTACTCAAATTGCCTAACATGTATAAAATTGCTGGGGAACTTCTCCCAGGCGTCATCCACGTGGCTTCAAGAAGTATTGCCGTACAGGCACTTTCAATCTTCGGAGACCACCAAGACGTTATGGCGACCCGTCAATCAGGGTTCGCAATGCTCGCATCAGGCTCAGTTCAACAAACAATGGATCTTGCAGGACTTGCGCATTTGACCGCAATCAAATCAAGCATTCCATTCATTCATTTCTTCGATGGGTTCCGTACTTCTCACGAAGTGAACAAAATCGAAGTGATGGATTATGACGTATATGATCGTCTTGTTGACAGAGATGCCGTACGCAATTTCAAAAAACGTGCGCTCAACTCAGCCAACCCTGTAACCCGTGGGTCTGCACAAAACGATGATGTTTACATGCAGGGACGCGAACTTCAGGAAAAATACTACAAAGCCATCCCTGACATCATGAATGACTATATGCAAGAAATCACCAAAGAGACCGGCCGCGAATATGCACCGTTCGTCTATTATGGTGATGAAAAAGCTGAAGACGTCGTTGTCGCAATGGGCTCCGTTACGGAAACCATCCGTGAAACCGTCGATTACCTTAACAATGTAGAAGGCCGCAAAGTGGGACTTTTAAATGTCCATCTTTACCGTCCTTTCAGCATCGAATACTTCATGAACGCCCTTCCTGACAACGTCAAACGCATCGCGGTACTCGACAGAACCAAGGAAAACGGTTCAGTCGGTGAACCGCTGTATCTTGACGTACGAAGCGTATTCTACGGCAAAAAAGATGCCCCAGTGGTTATCGGAGGCCGTTATGGACTTTCAAGCAAAGACACCACACCTGCCCAAATCAAAGCGGTTTTTGACAACCTTCAAGGTGAACAGAAAAACGGCTTCACGATCGGTATCAATGACGATGTGAACCACACATCCCTTGATGAGCAAGCGCCTATTTCCACCATCGATCCTTCAACCACTGAACTCCTGTTCTACGGATTTGGTAGTGACGGTACGGTCGGTGCGTCCAAAAACACCATCAAAATCATCGGTGACAACACCGATTTGTATGCACAAGGCTACGCGGCGTATGACTCCCGCAAATCAGGTGGGGTTACGCGTTTCCACATGCGTTTCAGCGAACAGCCAATCAGAAGCACCTACTTTGTAAACCATCCTCACTTCGTATCGTGCTCAAAAGATTCCTATCTTGAAAAATACGATATGATTGCCGGTATGCGTGATGGCGGTACTTTCCTTCTCAATACCGTACGTCCTAAAGATGAAGTTGAAGACCTTCTTCCAAACAAAGTCAAGAAACAACTTGCGCAAAAAGGCGGAAAATTCTACATCATCAACGCCGTCAAACTTGCTGAGGAAATCGGACTTGGCGAACGCATCAACACCATCATGCAATCTGCCTTCTTCGCACTCAACGAACACATCGTAGGATACGACGAAGCACAGAAACTCATGAAGGAATACGCTAAAAAAGCGTACGGCCGCAAAGGTGAAGAAATCGTCAACAAGAACTACCAGGCGATTGAAAAAGGTAAAGAAGGCCTTATTGAAATCGAAGTAAAAGATTCCTGGAAAGACCTCAAAGTTGAATCAGAAGAAAACGAAAACGCAAAACCTGGTTTCGTCGCTGATATCGCTGAACCGGTCAACCAGCTTGAAGGTTACAGTCTTCCAACATCCGCTTTTGAAGATTATGCAGATGGCACTATGGAAAACGGCTCTACAGCCTATGAAAAACGCGGCGTGGCGAACTACACACCACGTTGGAACCCTGAAACCTGTATCCAATGTAACCAATGTGCCTTCGCATGTCCTCACGGCGTCATCCGTCCATACCTTCTCACTGATGAAGAAATGGCCAACGCCCCTGAAGGCATGGCTACGCTTGATGCTCGCGGAAAAGGCATTGACGACCTCAAATACAAAATCCAGATTTCAACCCTTGACTGCACAGGCTGCGGTGTTTGTGTCTCCGTATGTCCTGCGAAACCGGAAAAAGCACTTTCCATGCAGCCAATCGGTGAAGAAATCGCCAACGGCGAAATCGAAAACGCCAAATACCTTTACAACGAAGTGTCTCCTAAAGACAACCTTGTCAAGAAAACCAATGCCAAAAACAGCCAGTTTGCCAAACCGCTCTTTGAATTCTCAGGCGCTTGTGCAGGCTGTGGTGAAACACCATACATCAAACTCGTCACCCAACTTTACGGTGAACGCATGATGATCGCCAATGCTACGGGTTGTTCTTCAATCTACGGTGGATCATTCCCTGCTACACCTTACACTACCAACGACGACGGACGCGGTCCGGCATGGGCCAACAGCCTATTCGAAGACAACGCGGAATTCGGCTTCGGTATGCGTCATGGTCTTGAAACTCAACGGGACCACTTGCATTTCCTTTATGAAGAAAACAAGGACAAACTCCCTAAAGAACTTGCAGACCTCTTCGAATCATGGGTTGAAAACCGTGATGACGGTGACAAGACCCTTGAAATATCCAAACAGATGCGTCCAATGATCGATGAGCTTGAAGGCGACCTCGGCGAACAATTCAAAGACCTCGCACCATTCATCGTCAAACAATCCAACTGGATTATCGGCGGAGACGGCTGGGCTTACGACATCGGCTTCGGTGGACTTGACCACGTTATCGCTAGTGGTGAAGATGTCAATATTCTCGTACTCGATACCCAGGTTTATTCAAACACTGGTGGACAGTCATCCAAAGCGGCTGGTAAAGGTTCAATCGCCGCATTCACCGCTTCTGGTAAAACCGGCAACCAAAAAGACCTTGCGTCTATGGCCATGACTTATGGTCACGTGTATGTCGCTCAAGTGTCACACGGCGCGTCACAACAACAAGTGCTTAAAGCCATTCGCGAGGCTGAGGCGTATCCAGGACCAAGTATCGTGATCGGATACAGCCCATGTATCGCCCACAAAATCAAAGGTGGTCTCACCAACTCTGCGAACCAGGCGAAACTCGCGGTTCAATCAGGCTACTGGCCAACCTTCCGTTTCGACCCACGCCTTGAAGACGAAGGAAAGAATCCTTTCCAACTCGACTCCAAAGCGCCTAAGTGGGAGAAATACGATGAGTTCCTCATGAACGAAGCCCGCTATTCACAGCTCAAAGACATCAACCCTAAAAAAGCGGACGAACTTCTAGAGGCCAACAAGCAAGCTGCAAAACGCCGCTACAGACGTTACAAGCGTTATGAAGCGATGGATTACTCACAAGAAGGCGAACAAGAATAACCTTTCAAGAGGGTGCTCAGGCACCCTCTTTTTTTGCGCTTAAAATGAGAACGCCTTGTGAGGAGGACTTGCATTTTCAATGCCAAACATGTATAATATATAGATATCATTTGCACTCAAAGGGTATGTGCACGCTTTCAGAAAGAGGGATAGTATGGGTATGAATCCAGACGTAAATCTAGTCTATATATTGCAAGCCATCGGTCTTACTATTTTATTTGTGGGGCTTATCGGCTTTGAACGTCAACGCAGAAACAAAATCGCGGGTCTCACTACCCACTTGCTCGTGGCGCTTGGGGCAGTAGGCCTCACCATCGTCCAGCAAACCATGGTTCAGGACCTATTCCAATTCATAGAAGAAAATCCGCAATTTGCACAAGACTCCGGATTTGAAGTCGCCTTTCAACATCAGCGACAACGGATTGTGGCGCAGATTGTGAGCGGAATCGGCTTCCTGGGAACCGGGGCCATCCTTAAAACAAACGGCTACATCAGCGGACTTACCACTGCGTCCACGTTGTGGATCAGTGCCATTATCGGCATTATCTTCGGGTATGGGATGTTCACCCTTGGAATCACGCTCTCTCTCTCAATCCTATTCGTGCTTACCATCATCAAAAACGTCATCAGGCACAATGTCGAAGACCATAACTAACCATAAAAAAAAGCCCAAAACGGGCTTTTTTTATTGACTGATGATCGATTGAGCTGCAATCTGTCCCATGACAAGACAATCCGTCAGTCCCAGACTGCCCAGGCGAGAAGCCCCGTGGACGCCTCCTGTGACTTCACCTGCCGCATAAAGCCCGGGAATAGGGGTTCCATCCTTTTTAAGCACACGCGCTGAGGCATCGATGCTGAGGCCGCCCATGGTGTAGTGGACTTTCGGCCAGACACGCATGGCGTAATAAGGTGGCGTTTCAATCGGGGTGGCATCGTCCAGAGGTTTCGCAAAATCTTTGTCTTCGTTGTGCCATACGAAGTCGTTGAAGCGTGTCACAGTCTTTTCAAGGGAAGGCGCGTCAAGCCCATAATTTTCACTGAGGGATTTCAGCCCTTCAAAGGTTTTGACAACGCCTTTTTTCAAGGCTTTTTCCAGATTCATATTGGCCTCTTTTACCGCTCGCGTGTCAGCGAGCGCAATCACTGGATGGCCCACTTTCAAAATAGCGTTTGAAATGGTTTTGCGATCTGCGAGTTCGTTGGTAAAGCGTTTCGACGTATCGGGATCCACGAGTATGCCCCTTTGAAGGGCAATGTAATCCGCAAACTTCGGTCCGTCCCCAAAACCTTTTTCATCAGGGGATGTCCAGGGTGCGAGACTGATGCGATCAAGGTCTTTGGTGTCTGCGCCATGTTTGATGGCGGATTTCAGCACTTCAGCAGTCGCAGACGCGATATTGGTCGTGTCAATCGAGGCGTCCAACAAGGCATCCTGTTTTTCTCTGAACGTGGTATCCGCCCCAAAACCTCCACTTGTGAGGATGACGCCTTTTTTGGCTTTGTATAGGGTTTCCTTCTCTGGTAAGGCTTTATTGAATGCATAGGGATGATAGGCCTTGACGCCTGTTATACTCATTGTTTCATCACTCAACAGGTCACTGACGTAGGTTTTGGTTTTCAAAACGCCTCCCATTTCAAGGAAGGTTTCTTCAGCCATCTTGATCATGGTACGTCCACTCAGTGCTTGGGGTGTGTAACATCTTGGGACACTGTGGCCCCCGAAAATATCGACTCTGTCCATGTAGGGGACTCCGATGGACTTCGTCCATTCATAGCCCTCTTTGGCGTGTTTGGTGATGGTATCCACCAGGGCTTCGTCATTCAAGCCCTTGCCAGCGTTTAACATGTCCGCTTTCATCGCTTCTATGGAATCTTCAATGCCTCTGGCTTTTTGCAAATCCGTCTCGGGTGCCGCGATGCCTCCATCGCTTAGCCACGTGTTGCCACCGGACTTATTCATTTTCTCAAGTATGAGGGTGCTAAGGCCATGACTTCTGCATTCAATTCCGGCTCTCAGTCCTGCGATACCACTGCCTACAATTATCACATCATATGGTTTCATACACTCACCTCTTGAATTCATCATAGCATTATTGTGAAGCATAGCCAATGAATTCCAGTGTGTGCGCTTAAAAAATAGTCATATCATTAGCAAAATAAAGCGAAATCCTTTAAAATGATGATTGAGTTTAAGGAGGTAAATTTATGGCTACATTGGAAATTAAGAATTTGCACGCAAGTGTGAATGACATAGAAATATTGAAAGGCATCAACCTTACCATAAAAGGTGGCGAGACCCATGCCATCATGGGCCCCAACGGTACAGGGAAATCAACCCTTGCCAGTGTGATTATGGGTCACCCCAGATACAGTGTGACACAAGGCACCATCACCCTTGATGGAGCGGACGTGCTATCGATGAGTACTGATGAACGTGCCCGAGCCGGGCTCTTTTTAGGTATGCAAGCGCCTGCGGAAGTACCGGGTGTGACCAACAGTGACTTCATCAAGACGGCCATCAACGCCAAAAGAGAAGATGGTAGCAGCGTACCGCTATTCAAATTCATTCGTGAGTATGACAAGGCGGTCCAGGACCTAAAGATGCGTGAAGACCTGCCACACAGATTTTTAAACGACGGGTTTTCAGGTGGCGAGAAGAAAAGGAACGAGATCTTACAGATGAGGATGCTCAAACCAAGCATCGCGATTCTGGATGAAATAGACAGTGGACTCGATGTGGATGCCCTCAAGGTGGTTGGAGAAAACGTGACCGGCATGAAAAATGATGACCTTGGCTTGCTGCTCATTACCCACTACCAAAGATTGCTTGATTACATTACTGCCGACAACGTCCATGTCATGATGCAGGGAAAAATCGTGAAGAGCGGCGGAAGCGACCTTATGGAAACGATTGACCAAGACGGGTATGACTGGATTAAAGAAGAGCTTGGCATTGAAGACGAAAAAGTCGTACCGGATGAAGACGAAGAGCCGGTATTGCTTGAATCCTGTGCAACCAAAGAGGCAACCAAGTAACCATGCCTTCTTTGGAGCGTGAACTTGCGAACGCGTTACCCAAGTCCCTGCATACACTGCTTGGGTCGCTTAAGGACGTACTGGTTTTCAAAAACGGAGAACTGCTAGGCAAACACCCTGAAACCTCAGGGCTCACCATTACGGTGGACAGCGATGTTACCCTCGACGATAAAGCCCTGATCAACAATTTCGATAAGACCAACACCTTTACAGAAGAAAATCTCAAAGGGGCCCAAACACTTAGAATCCATGTGGCAAAGGGTGTCAAAATCAAAGACCCCTTGCACCTGTTCTTTTCACAAAACCGTGCAAGCACCCTCGACCGTTTGACCGTCATACTCGAAGAGGGCGCAGAACTTTCACTCTTTGAGTATTTGGAAAACACTACACCCTCTGCTGTGAACTATCTATCAAACACCCGTGTCAAAAAGGGTGCAAATCTGACGTATACAGCCGTCGCAAACAACCATGCAGACAGTGCGACTGGCATCACGCGCAATGCCTGGGTTGACGGCTTGGCGGATGCCACCTACACACTGGCTGAATTCGGAGATGGAAAAACCGCGCATGACACTACGTTGGAACTCAAAGCGCCCGGTGCCAGAGGCACGGTGTCCATCGTAGCCCTGACCAACAACAAACAGGAAGTCGTGGTCAAGACACTGATTGATCACCAAGCACGCAATACCGAAGGCCACATCAACCATCTCGGAGTGGCGAGTGACGAAAGTTTCCTCATATTCGAAGGCACTGGTAAAATCGGCAAAGGCTTCAAAGGAAGCATTGCCAGACAAAACAACAATGGCCTTCTGATGAGTCCAAACGCAAGACTGGATGCCAATCCGTTCTTGCTTATTGACGAGTTCGATGTCGAAGCCTCCCACGGCGCCGCTATCGGTCAGATAGATGAGGATCAGCTTTATTATCTTATGAGCCGAGGGCTCACAAGAAAAAGTGCGGAAGAACTTATCATTCACGGATTTTTGGCACCGTTTCAAAAAGCCCTTGATGATGAAACACTGAACGAACACCTGAGAACCCTGCTTGAGAAAAAAACCCAAAGATAGGTGGTCAAAGCATGAAACCCCTTAATTTGAAAAAAGATTTTCCGGTTTTTAATGAAGGGCCACTCGTATACCTTGATACGGCGGCTTCATCTCTCACGCCAACGCGAGTGATTGAAGCAATGGATACTTACTACAAAACCATGCCTGTCAATGTACACCGTGGCGTGTATCAAATGAGCTACAACGCCACAAGAAAATATGAAGACGCAAGAGAAAACATTGCCAATTTCATCAATGCGGATTTTGAAGAAATTGTCTTTACAAGGGGCGCTTCCAGTGCCCTCAATATGATTGCCAGGATCTATGAACCATTTATTGATGAAACCGATGAAATCATCGTCAGTGAAATCGAGCACCATTCGCACCTGCTTCCCTGGCAACAAGTTGCCAGAAGAACCGGCGCAAAACTCGTTTATGTGCCACTCACAAAAGCGGGCAGGATTACCGTGGACAACTTCAAGAAAGTGCTGAATGAAAATACGAAAATTGTGGCACTTACCGCAGTCAGCAATGTCCTCGGCTACAAAACCCCTCTTGAAGAGATCATAGATTTAACCCATCAATCCGGAGCCATCATCAGTATAGACGCAGCGCAAGGCGTGCCCCACGAAGTGGTGGATGTCAAAAAACTGGATTGTGACTTTTTAGCTTTCTCAGGCCATAAGATGCTTGGGCCTACAGGCGTGGGCGTACTTTATGGCAAGAAGGCCTTGCTTGACACCCTTGAACCACTCGAATACGGGGGTGACATGGTGGATTATGCTTACAAGGAAAACGCCACCTGGAAAGACGCCCCTTACAAGTTTGAAACGGGCACCCCGCCGATTGCGGAAGTTATTGGCCTCAGTGAAGCCATCAATTATCTTCGCTCTATCGGTATGGATAGAGTTAAAGCCCATGAATCGATGCTTCAGACCTATGCGCTTGAAGCCCTTGATAAACTTGAGGGTGTCACCATCTACAACCCCACAAGCGAAACCGGCATCATCGCGTTCAATATTGATGATGTGCATCCCCATGACGCAGTGACCTTCTTTGATGAAGACCACATCGCTTTAAGAGCGGGGCACCATTGCGCTCAGCTCGTCATGGCATTCTTAAATGTTCCAGCCACACTCAGGGCATCTTTTTACATATACAATACCAAAGACGATGTGGACGCTTTTGTGAAAAGTCTAAAAGAAGCGCGCAATTTCTTCACATCGGTCGGCTTTTAGGAGGCAGTCATGAAAAAACTTGAACAGCTTTACCGCCAAATCATCATGGATCACTACAAAAATCCCAGAAACAAAGGCCTCAAAGATGATGAGGACTACCAGAGCGAGCACATCAAGAATCCGAGTTGTGGTGATGATATTACCATCCAGACCAAAGTCGAAGACGGCATCGTCACAGACATCCGTCACGAAGGCAGTGGCTGCAGCATCTGTTGTTCTTCAGCCAGTGTTTTAAGTGAACTCCTGAAAGGCAAAACCGTAGAAGAAGCCGAACATATCGCAGAGAACTATCTGCTCATGCTCATGGACAAGGACTACGATGAATCCATCGACTTCGAAGACGCAGTCGCTTACCAGGGCGTCAAGCAGTTCCCCGCCCGTATCAAATGCGCGACCATTGCATTCAAAGCATTTCAAAACACACTTAAATAGTAGGTGAAACCATGGACGATACAAAAAAAGAAATTGAACGGATCATTGGGGATTACAAGTACGGTTTCAAAACCGAAACCAAATCCGTATACGATACAGGCAAAGGCCTCACTGAAGATATCATCAGAGACATCTCACGCATCAAGAATGAACCCAAGTGGATGCTCGATTTTCGTCTTCAGGGCTATGAAAACTTCAAAACCATCCCGAACCCGAAATGGGGGCCGGACTTATCCGGCATCAAATTCGATGAAATCACTTATTACGTCAAACCCTCTGAGAGAAGCGAAACCTCCTGGGATGAAGTCCCTGACGAGATCAAGGACACATTCGAAAAACTCGGGATTCCTGAGGCCGAACGTGAATTTCTAGCCGGCGTGGGGGCTCAGTTCGAAAGCGAAGTGGTCTACCATTCCACGCTTGAAGAACTCGAGAAAAAAGGTGTCATCTTTACAGACACCGACACCGCCTTGAGAGAATACCCTGAACTTCTAAAAGAATACCTCGCCCAAGCCGTCCCGAATGATGACAACCGCTACGCCGCCCTCAACAGCGCCGTATGGAGCGGTGGCTCTTTCATATACGTCCCCAAAGGCGTGCATCTTGAGAAGCCCTTGCAATCCTATTTCCGTATCAACAGCGAACAGATGGGTCAGTTTGAAAGAACGCTCATCATCGTGGATGAAGGCGCAAGTTTGCACTACGTCGAAGGCTGCACGGCTCCGATTTACACCAAAAATTCCCTTCACGCAGCCGCAGTTGAAATATTCGTGAAGAAAGGCGGACATTGCCGCTACACCACCATTCAAAACTGGGCCGCAAATGTTATCAACCTCGTGACCAAACGGGCCATCGTAGAAGAAGATGCCCACATGGAATGGGTGGATGGCAACATCGGAAGCGGCATCAACATGAAATACCCTGCCTCCATTCTTAAAGGTGACCGTGCCAAGGGCACCACCATCTCAATCGCCTTTGCCGGGAAAAACATGCACCAGGATACGGGTGCGAAAATGGTCCATATCGGCAAGGACACCACCAGCTCAATCACATCGAAATCGATGAGTGCAAAGGGTGGTAAAGTCAACTACCGCGGACTCATTCATCATACCAAAGGCGCAACCGGTGCCAAAAGCAACGTGGAATGCGACACCATCATCCTCGACGAAGAAAGCACGAGCGACACGTTGCCTTACAACATTGTCAAAAACAATGGGGCTCAGGTTCAACACGAAGCGAGCGTCTCAAAAGTGAGCGAAGAACAGCTCTTTTATCTCATGAGTCGCGGACTCACTGAAGCCGAAGCCACTGAGATGATCATCATGGGGTTCATCGAACCATTCGCAAAAGAACTGCCTATGGAATACGCAGTGGAACTCAATCAACTCATCAAACTGGAAATGGAAGGGTCCATCGGGTAATATACCCGGACCCTTTTTTCTTGAACATTTGAACAAACTGGTCTGTTTGCTTTTTAAAACCCACCCTTTACGTTATAATGTATTTAGATGTTTAAACTTTAGAAAAAGAGGTAGATACCTATGGACCTAAGTATTAATGCACTTCGCTTCCTTGGGCTCGATCAGACCAACGAAGCCAACAGTGGGCACCCTGGAATCGTTTTGGGCGCAGCCCCTGTCGTTTATGAACTTTTCACCAAACACTTGAATGCGACCCCTAAAAAAAGCGACTGGTTTGACAGAGACCGTTTCGTACTTTCCGCAGGACACGGTTCAGGATTGTTATATGCACTTTACCATATTGCCGGGTATGACATTTCCATGGATGATTTGAAAGCCTTCCGTCAATTGGATTCCATTACACCCGGTCATCCTGAATACGGCATGACTGATGGCGTTGAAGCCACTACAGGCCCCCTTGGACAAGGCATTTCCATGAGCGTGGGAATGGCCATTGCAGAAGCGAACCTGCGCGCGCGTTTCAACAAGGACGACCTCAAGGTCGTTGACCATTATACCTATACCCTTTGTGGGGATGGTGACCTCCAAGAAGGTGTCACCCAAGAAGCCATGAGTCTGGCTGGCCACCTGGGTCTTTCACGACTCATCGTGTTGTATGATTCAAATGATATCCAACTGGATGGTCCTACAAAAGATGCCAACAGTGAAAATATGAAACTCAAAGCCGAAGCCATCAACTGGGATTATGAGCTTGTCGAAGATGCCAATGACCTCAAGGCACTCTCAAAAGCCATTGAAAACGCCAAAGCATCCGATAAACCGACGCTTGTTGAAATCAAGAGCGTCATTGGCCTCGGGTCTTCTCTTGCCGGAACAAATGACGTACACGGAAAACCGATTGGCAAAGAGGAAACCGATCAGATGCGCAAAGACTTTGACTACCCATACGGCGCGTTCGAAGCACCGAAGGAAGCTTATGAGGATTTCAAAAACACTTTCTTGAAACGCGGAGACAGCGCCCTTGCCAAGTGGGAAGAAACCCTTAAAACCTATAAAGACAAATACCCCAAAGACTACGAAACCTTTATGAGCATCGTGGAAAACCGTTTCAACGTCAATTGGGACGCACTTATCGGTAAAGCGGAAATAGGTACAAGCGAAGCCACCCGTGCAACCATTGGCAACATTCTACCAAAAGTCAGTGAAGCGATTCCTTCCATGATAGGCGGGTCTGCAGACCTTGCGGGCAGCACAAAAGTTACAGGCAATGATGGCAACTTCACAAAAGAAAATCCCAAAGGCCGCAACATCAATTTCGGTGTACGTGAACACGCCATGGGCGCCATTGTGAATGGACTCAACCTTCATAACATGCGCGGCTTCAGTGGCGGATTCTTCATCTTCAGTGATTACATGAAGCCTGCCCTTCGTCTTGCCTCACTTCAGCATCTTCCCGCCACTTTCATCTTTACCCATGACTCGGTTGCGGTAGGCGAAGATGGTCCGACCCACGAGCCAATTGAACAGCTTTCAATGTTCCGTGCGATGCCGAACATGACCACCATTCGTCCTGCAAATGCGGTAGAAACCCGCCATGCACTGCGTTTCGCCATGGAATCAAGCTCAACGCCTACTTCACTCGTACTGACCCGTCAGGGGACTGAAGTCATTGAAGACGTCAGCTATGAAGATTTCCAAAAAGGCGCCTACATCGTAAGAGACAAAGACGACTTCGAAGGCATACTCATCGCAACAGGCAGCGAAGTTGAACTCGCTCTTCATGCTCAGGACGAACTTGCCAAGGAAGGCATCAACGTCCGCGTAGTTTCCATGCCCTCACAAGAACTCTTCAACCAACAAAATGCAACCTATAAACAAAAAGTACTGCCAAGCACTGTACAAAAACGCGTCGCCGTGGAACTCGGGGCTCCGGATTCATGGTACCGCTATGCCAATAATGTCTATGCCCTTGATCGTTATGGATTGAGTGCCCCAGGCGATGTTGCATTAAAAGCCCTTGGCTTCACACCAGATGCGCTCAAAGAATATTACCGTTCACTATAAACATTCAGGCGACGCATTCCATTGCGTCGCCTTATTTGTTATAATGGCTTTTGAAAGAAGGTGCTCTCATGCAAAAACTCCATGTTCATATGCAACAGGCTTCTGAGCACACGATGGTCAAAGCTTTGTTGATTGATCTTTACCCTTCCATGGAATTTGTCGAAAAGACCAAAACGTACACACATTTCACAATCGATAAGGCAGACATCATCGAACTGCCCCTTGAAAGTCTTTATGATCTGCTGGTTACGGATTTTGAAATGCGCTTTACCCTGGTCTTTCATACAATAGGGGCGAACAAGCTGATTGGAACAGCATTCAAAGCCCATCTAAACAAGTTGCCCAGTGGCACATTCTCTTTTGAAGAAACCCTTTTTCACCTTTACAAACTCAATCCCAAAAGTCTTGAAGGCATCAAGCACAACCTGGATGCCCTTATCACACAAAGTGATAGAACCACCCTCCTTGCGTTTGGCAATGCGAATATGAAAGCCACAAACGCCGCCAAAAGATTGTTTATTCACAGAAACACCATGCAATACCGACTTGACCACATACAGGAAGTGACCGGTATCGATGTTAAAACCTTCAAAGGACTCTTTATCATACACGCGCTGCAAACGCTTTAAATTTTGTGCAAAGTGCCCATAGTTTCGGGCACTTTTTATGTGTATACTTGTAAGTGAGTAAATAATCTATAGGAGGCCCCAATATGGCTCAATTAACATTCAAGGAACTGAAAAAGGTATATGAAGGCGACGTCGTCGCAGTACAGGATTTCAATCTCAAAGTCGATGACCAGGAATTCATCGTTCTAGTCGGTCCATCCGGGTGTGGTAAATCCACTACGCTACGTATGGTCGCAGGACTTGAAGATATCACACAAGGTGATCTTTACATCGATGACGTACGCGTCAATGACGTAGCCCCAAAAGACCGCGACATCGCGATGGTGTTCCAGTCATACGCACTCTATCCACACATGACCGTTTATGACAACATGGCGTTCAGCTTGAAACTCAGAAAAAAACCAAAAGATGAAATTGACGAGCGCGTACAAAACGCGGCTGATATTCTCGGACTCAAAGCGTATTTGGATCGTAAACCGAAAGCCCTCTCCGGTGGACAGAAACAGCGTGTTGCACTCGGACGTGCGATTGTCCGTGACGCAAACGTATTCCTCATGGATGAGCCACTTTCGAACCTCGATGCAAAACTGCGTGTACAAATGCGTGCAGAAATCATCAAACTTCACAAACGCATTAAAACCACCACTGTCTACGTAACCCATGACCAGATTGAAGCGATGACCATGGCCGACAGAATCGTTATCATGAATGACGGATTCATCCAGCAAGTCGGCGTACCAAAAGAAATCTATGACTACCCGAACAATGTATTCGTCGGGGGCTTCATCGGAACACCGGCAATGAACTTCGTATATGGTAAATATACCAAAGGGGGCTTCTTTGAAAGCGACAATGTCAAAGTCAAAGTTCCGGATGCGAAAGCCAAACTCCTCAAAGACAAAGGCTATGAAGACAAGCGCATCATTCTCGGAATCCGTCCTGAAGACATCCATGATGAAAACATCGTGCTTGAAACTTACAAGGATTCACACGTAAAACTCAAAGTCGAAGTATCCGAGCTACTCGGTGCGGAAACCAACGTATACGCTAAGATTGGCGACAAGGAAATCGTCGCACGTGTCGATGCCCGTGACGATATCAAAATGGGCGATGAACTCGAACTCGCGTTCGATATGAACAAGGTTCACTTCTTCGATATCGACAGTGAAGAACGCATCAAAAACAACTAATACCTACATCCATCAATCAAAGGACGGCTAAGCCGTCCTTTTAGTTTGAAAAACACGTGATTTTTTCATCACTGAAGGGTACCGCTCTTAACGTAGGAAAGCTACACTGATTGCGAGGTGATGTTATGCAATTCATTGAAAGGACAACCGAAGGCTTACGCATAAAATCAAGAGATGCGGACCAGGTTGTCAAAAAAGGCTTGAAACAATTTTTGAATGCACTCCTCCAAAAGGAATATTCCACGTTGGATGGGCGAATAAAAGCACTGAAAAAGGAATTTGGACTCAAAAACAATGTCCCAATCTACATTCATGAGTCCCTGTGTTTTTACATGAGTACGAACATGAGAGACACACAGTCCACCTGCATCAATTATCACGAGGTCCTCTCGATCCGCCAAGGATCCCACCAAAATACAGAAATCATATTCAAGGACTTGTCCATCAAGCATTTGGATGTCAGTTATCAAAAATTGCTCAAAAGACACATCCAAACCGCAAGATTCCTCTCAAACCTGTAAACCATCCTTCGGGGTGGTTTTTCTCATGTAAACGCTTTATATAAAAGAAAATGCTTACAACTTGCCGCATGAATAGAAAAACAGGCAAGTATCTAGTATAATGAAGTTGATAAAATGAGTAAAGGAGTAATCAAATGGCTAAGAAAACTGTAAGAGACATCGAAGTGAACGGCAAGACTGTACTGGTGCGCGTTGACTTCAACGTACCAATGGAAGGGGATAGAATCACCGACGACAATAGAATTCGTCAAGCAGTCCCGACCATTGAAACATTGATTGAAAAGAATGGGAAGGTCGTCCTTTTCTCACATCTTGGACGAGTAAAAGAAGAAGCGGACAAAAAAGGCAAATCACTTGCGCCCGTAAGTGAGGCTTTGTCAGAGAAACTCGGCAAAAAAGTGACTTTCATCGGTGAAACCCGCGGTGAGAAACTCGAAGAAGCCATCAAAAACATGAAAAACGGCGACGTACTCATGGTGGAAAATACCCGCTTTGAAGACGTCGAAGGTAAAAAAGAATCCAAAAACGATCCGGAACTCGGTAAATACTGGGCATCCCTTGGGGATGTATTCGTCAATGACGCATTCGGCACTGCCCACCGTGAACACGCATCAAATGTCGGCATTGCAACCAACACCGATGTTGTGGCAGCCGGACTTCTGCTTGAAAAGGAAATCAAATTCATTGGAGGCGCTGTGGAAAACCCTGAGCGTCCGTTCATCGCCATTTTAGGTGGTGCCAAAGTTTCTGATAAAATCGGTGTCATTAAAAATCTTCTGACCAAGGCAGACATGGTGCTTATCGGTGGGGGTATGAGTTATACCTTCATGAAAACCCAAGGCCTTGAAATCGGCACAAGTCTTGTAGAAAACGACAAGCTTGATCTCGCAGAGTCACTTCTTGAACAGGCAAAAGGCAAACTCGTATTGCCAAGTGACTTCAAAGTGACCAAGGAATTTGACAAGGATGCGGATTTCCGTATTGCTGGAAAAGAAGACATCCAAAAAGATGAAATGGGCCTTGATATCGGCCCCAAGACACTTGAAGACTACCAGGAAATCCTTGAAAATGCCAAAACGGTCGTATGGAATGGCCCTGTGGGCGTATTTGAATTCGACAACTTCGCCAAAGGCACACTGGGTATTCTTGAAAAACTTTCTAATCTTGAAGAGACCACAACCATCCTCGGTGGTGGCGACAGCGCAGCTGCAGCCATCTCGCTTGGGTATGAACATAAAATCACCCATATTTCCACAGGTGGAGGCGCAAGCCTTGAGTACCTCGAAGGTAAAAGCCTTCCAGGCATCGACTGTGTCGATGAACTGTAAGGTAAATAGGAAGGAGACAATGCGATGAAAAAAGAAATCGTTATACAAAGTACGCAAGGTCTTCACGCGGCACTTGCAAGCAAACTCGTACATATTGCCGCATCATTTCAGTCGGATGTATACCTCGACTATGCAGACAAAAGAGTCGACGCCAAAAGTGTCCTCGGTCTCATGAGTCTTGCTGTGCCGCCTGGAGAAAACGTCAATGTGGTTGCTGAAGGCGACGATGCTGAAGCAGCTATTGATGAAATTACGAAAGTATTGGAGTAGATAAGCATGCGTAAACCCATGATTGCAGGAAACTGGAAAATGAACAAGAATCGTGATGAAGCACTTCAGTTCATCTACAACGTCAACCAGGAAGTTCCGGGCAAAGAATTTGTTGATACGGTTATAGCCTCTCAGGATCCGGTCTTGAGAGACCTTGTCAAAAGACAGGGCGACAACCTTAGAATCGCCGCACAGAACATGCACGAAAAAACAGAAGGCGCCTTTACCGGAGAGACCTCTGCAGAACTACTTGAAAACCTGGGCGTGGCATACGTCATCATTGGTCACAGCGAACGCCGTGCCTATTACAACGAATCCGATGCGTCCGTGAACAAGAAGCTTCATCAGGCCTTCCGTTACGGCCTCACTCCGATTCTTTGTGTGGGTGAATCCCTTGAAACACGCGAAGCCGGTGAAACTGATATGTTTGTCAAAGGTCAGATCAAGGAAGCCTTGAAAGGCCTTGGCAGCGAACAGGTCAAGGAACTCGTCATTGCTTATGAACCTATTTGGGCGATCGGCACAGGTAAAACCGCTTCAGCGGATCAAGCCAACGAAACCATCGGTGTCATTCGCGAATCAGTAAGTGCCTTATACGATGCTTCGGTCAGTGACATGACCCGCATTCTTTATGGTGGAAGTGTCAAACCTGCAAACATCGATGAACTCATCGCAAAAGAAGACATTGATGGCGCACTTGTCGGTGGCGCATCCTTAGACCCTAAAAGTTTCCTTACTTTGGTCGAAGCCGCAGCCCCTAAAAAATAACCATGTATCCCGTCTACTACCTAGTAGGCGGGATTTTTAATTGGAAAATTTCGGTATAAAAAAAAGACCGCAAAATACATTGCGGTCTTGGTTGTTTACCTATTAACGGTTGTAGAATTCAACGATGAGGTTTTCCTTGATGTCGGTTAAGAATTCACGACGTTCAGGGAAGCGTTTATAAACGAATTGACGTTTTTCATCATCAAAATCAACGAAATCCGCGCGTTCTACTTTGGCTTCAAGCGCATCTTTTACGACGACTAGGTCTTTGGATTTCTCTTTGAGTCCAACGGTTTGACCCGGTTTGACGCGGTATGATGGAATGTCCATTTTCTTGCCATCGACCGTTACGTGTCCGTGTGCAACAATCTGGCGGGCTTGACGACGGGTGCGTGCAAGGCCTGAACGGAAGACGAGATTATCAAGACGGCTTTCAAGTAGGAACAAGAAGTTCTCACCTTGTCTACCTTCCATTTTCTTCGCTTCGTTGAACGTTTTCTTGAATTGACGTTCGTTGACACCATACGTGAAACGTACCTTTTGCTTCTCTTGAAGCTGTTGGCCGTATTCACTGATTTTGCTGCGACGCTGGCCATGTTGACCAGGTGGGTAAGGGCGTTTGCCAAGATCTTTTCCTGTTTCAAGTGTTGAAAACTTGAGACGACGGGAAACTTTCCATTGTGGTCCGGTATATCTAGACATACGATTTCCTCCTTTAGTTTTATTTGCGATAAAAAGAAGTTCATGAAACCTTCAAGGGCTGAACAATTTATACGTTTCACCTCGTCAGCTGAGGGTACTAAGCGCCCGGATTAGACGGATTGTTCGGCGGTCTTGAAACCTTGCATGTAGCTGCCTTTAAAACGCATGCGTAAGCATTATATGATAAATACTAGAGTTTGTCAACCACAATAGCCATTACGCGCTCAAGACTTTCTTTGTCAGTGTCATCAAAGCGCGATTCAATCGGACTGTCGATATCAAGAACACCATAAAGCGTGTGGCCTTTCATGAAAGGGACGACGATTTCGCTTTTGGAATTGGAATCGCAGGTGATGTGGCCCGCGAACTGATTCACGTCTTTTACAATCAGTGTGGCTTCATTCTTGGCACTTGTTCCAACAACCCCATTGCCAATGGTGATTTTCGTGCAAGCGGCCAATCCTTGAAAAGGCCCGAGATAAAGGGCATCCTTTTCACTTAAATAAAATCCGACCCAGTTGACGTCGTCTAAAAAATACTCAACGATACTCGCCGCATTGGACAAAGTGGTATACCAGGGATCGGTCTCGTTCAGGTAATAGGGAAGCGTATCAAGGAGAAGTCTGTAGTTTTCCTTTTTGTCATTGCTTTTTTCTACGGGTATGAACATAGTGTCACCTCTTTTACAAATGATATTAAATAACCTTAAAAAATGCAATGAATATGGTACAATAAGAATGATTTTTGGAGGGATACCATGATAGATAGAATACTCGTAAGATACGGCGATTTACTGCTCAAAGGTAAAAACAGAAGACGCTTTGTGAAAATGGCTCAAAAGCGAATCGCTGAACGCATAGTTAACGAAGCGATCACCTTAGAACCCCGACACGATCGTTTGTACATCGTATTGAACGGTGAAGATGAACAAGAAGTGATTGAAGCACTCAAGACTGTAAGTGGATTGCATAGCTTCTCACGGGTTATGAAAAGCCCAAAAGACCTCGAAGCCATCAAGCACACAGCCCTAGAACTCGCAAGAAGCACAGTCAAGGAATCTGACACATTCAAAATTGAAACCAAACGGGCTGACAAGACCTATCCATTTGGGTCCACTGAAACCTCACAGGCCGTTGCGGGGTATGTAATAGAACATGCCAAAAATCTAACAGCCGATATCTTTGAACCTGACAAGGTCCTTACCGTCGAAGTGAGGCAAGACGGTGCGTATCTTTTTTGTGGCAAGGAACCGCTTATGGGCGGATTTCCTGTGGGCACGATGGGCAAAGGCATGGTCATGATGAGCGGGGGCATCGACTCTCCAGTTGCGGCTTATTACGCCATGCGCAAGGGCATAGAAGTGGAACTCGTGCATTTTGAATCCACCCCTTACACATCAATCGAGTCTGTTCAAAAGGTATATGATCTTGCCAAAGTACTGGCACGCTATACCGGAGGGATGCGCGTCAAACTTCACCTTGTGCCCTTTACAGATCTTCATGCAAAGCTTTTAAAAGAAGTCCCCGAGCCCTACATCGTCACCATCATGCGAAGAATGATGGTGCGCATTACAGACCGGTTTGCAGCCCTTGATCATACGCCTGTCCTCATCAACGGTGAATCAGTTGGTCAGGTGGCGAGTCAGACCCTTGACAGCATCCATGTGACACAGGCGGTAACCAATACCCCCATTCTCAGACCGCTCCTTGCCTTTGACAAGGAAGCCATCATGAACAAGGCAAGAGAAATCGGAACATACGACATTTCAATCAGACCCTTTGAAGACTGTTGCACGGTCTATGTCCCAAGTCAACCCTCGACATCACCGAGAAACTACTACGCTGATCGGTACGAACGCAGGTTTGACTGGAACAGTCTTGTAGAAAACTGTGTCGAGACTATCAAGACCTTTGATGTGACACCCACATCCGAATATGACTTCGCTTCTCATGGTTTCACCATTGATGAACTCTTTGAAGAAGGGACTGATTAAGTGATAACTTCACCAGCCAACAAACTCATCAAACGCTTTGCCAAACTACATCAGAAAAAATACCGTGACCAGGAAAACATGATGATCATAGAAGGCCCCCATTTAGTGGAAATTGCCCAGGCGAAAGGCCTTGTGCACACCGTGTTTTCTCTTGAAGAATTGCCGAACATTAAGACTACCCTCGTAAGCGAAAGTGTCATGAAAAAACTCACACAGACAAACCACGTTCCACCGGTTGCAGCCGTTTGTAAAAAACCAATCAGGAAGTCGGTGACCGACAAGGTTTTGATTCTTGAACATGTCCAGGACCCTGGAAACGTCGGCACACTTCTTAGAACCGCCCTCGCATTCGGGTTTGATACTGTGGTACTTGACAGATGCGCCGATCCTTTCAGTGCGAAAGTACTCAGAAGCACCCAGGGAGCACTCTTTGATTTGACGCTGCTTGAAACAAACGTCCACGCTTTCAAGGAAACCTATCCCGATTACACATTGATTGGCACTGACTTGTTTGGCGATTCTCATGCGCAAAAACCATCCCTTCCCTATGCCCTGATACTCGGCAACGAAGGCCAGGGCATGGAAAAAGAAACACGGAAACATTGCGATCAGCTTATCAAAATACCAATCAAATCCATCGATTCACTCAACGTCGGCATTGCCGGCGGCATCCTGATGCACAGTCTCACAAATGGGGGAGCCCCTCTTTTCAAGCTCTGACTTGCCATTTTTCTTTCCTTATGATATAATTAACGCGCATATGGGTTAGGAGAGTGGGTCAAAGCCCGCTCTTTTTATGCCCTAAGGAGGAAGCCCTATGAATAAACTAGACGCACCACTAAAAAACCAAATCAAAAGTGAAGTGGATTCACTTGATTATGCGTTTTATGATGCCCACTTAGAGACCCGCCAAGGTGATAGGGTTTTAAGTATTGAAATCGACCATAAGAACGGCATTGATCTTGATGATTGTGTGAAAGTCTCTGAACATATCTCAGAGTTCCTTGACAAAGTCGATCCTTTCGATGATGCCTACATGCTCGAAGTGACCAGTGCAGGCGCTGAACATCCTCTTAGAAATGCTGAGGAAATTGAACGTGCACTTGGAAAATACGTCCACGTGGAGACCTTTGAACAGGTCTTGGAGGGCACACTTGAACAAATTGACGGAGCATCCGTCACAATCAGAGAAAACAAAAAAGTTTCAACCATATTGATGGCAGACATACAGGAAATTCGCCTTGCGATTGATATCAAGGGAGGAAAAAAGAAGTGAAATCCAAACAATTTTATGAAGCCCTGGACGCGATTGCCAAAGATCGCGGCCTGCAAAAGGAACAGGTATTGGAACTGCTAAGAAGAGGCCTGCTCAATGCCTACAAGAAAGAATACGACAGCTCAGAGAATGCCCGCGTCGAATTCAATGAAGAAAAAAACGAAATCAAGGTCAAAGCCGATTTTACCGTCGTCGAAAGCGAAGCGGCAAGCGATCAAATGACGCTTGAAGAAGCCCGCAAACACAGAAAAACCGTTAAAATCGGGGATACCTACACCAAAGACATCACACCAAAGGATTTTGGACGCATTGCGGCCGTGAGTGCCAAACAGATTCTCACCCAAGGCCTTAAACAGCTTGAACGTGAAAAAGTCTATGAAATCTTCAAAGATCGTGAAAGCGAAATGATTACCACAGAAATTTCAGGTCTCAACAAGGACTTTGTGACATTGTCACTGGGTCACGACCTTGAAACAAGCCTCCCGAGAAAAGAGTTGCTGAAAACAGACGAAACCAAAATCGGTTCCAAGCTCAAAGTTTACGTTACCCGCGTGGACATGACCACCAAAGGGCCTAAAGTATTCGTCTCAAGAACAGACAGAAACCTTGTCAAGCGCCTCCTTGAACAGGTAACCCCTGAAATCATGGATGGCACTGTCGAAATCATGGGCTTGGCCCGTGATGCAGGCAGCCGAAGTAAAGTCGCCGTGTTCTCACATGACAAGAACGTCGACCCTGTGGGTGCGGTTGTCGGCTACAAGGGTGAACGCATTCGTGAAGTGCTCGATGCGCTTCAAGGTGAAAGGATTGATGTCTACGAATGGTCGAAGGATCCTGTCACACTCATTGCGAGTGCCCTGGAACCAGCAAAAGTCGTTGCCATCAACACTGATCAAAAAGAGAAAGAAGCGGTTGTCATTGTAGAGGACCGTTATTATACATCCGCCATCGGCGCCAAAGGACAAAACGCACGCCTGGCCGCTCAGTCAACTGGCTGGAAAGTCGATATCAAATCCATAAGCGATGCCAAGGAAATGGGCATCAATTATCAACCAATCGATGAGATGCCTACCAATGCCGAAGACGTTGACAACACCGACTATGATGAGGAAGACACCTGCGAACACGATGACTACGATGCGTATGACGAGGTGGATGATGATGAGTCGTAAAGAACCCTTGCGAAAATGCGTCGCTACAGGCGAGATGCTTCCAAAAGAAGCGCTCCTGCGCATTGTCAAAAACAAACAGGGTGTCGTGAGTGTCGACCCTACGGGTAAGGCTCACGGACGTGGTGCATATGTAAAAAAAGACGCAAGCGCCATAAAAACTCTTAAAAAGAAACACATCCTTGATCGCGTATTCCAGATGAAAGTCGATCCTTCCGTTTATGAAGCCTGTGAGGCGGTACTGGACGATGAGTGATAAACGCGCACTGGGATTGCTTGGCCTTGCCGCACGCGCCGGAGGGCTCATAGACGGCAGTGAGCGTGTGTTGAACGCCTTTCAGAAAAATCCACATATGATTGTGTTTCTCGCAAACGATGCGGGAGAAAACATTCACAAGAAAATCAGAAACAAAGCAGCCCACTACCATACCGAGCTTAATGAAATGTTTACCGCCAGTGAACTTTCAAAAGCCATCGGTAAGGAAAAACGGACAGTCATTGCTGTGACGGATGAACGTTTTATCAAACCGTTAAGCAAAACTCCATAGAAAGAGGTGGTTTTGATGGCTAAGAAACATCAAACCAATCAACGCAGAAACACCAGAAGACCCAATCGCAAGAAGACCAAGAAAAAACAACCGCCGAAACCTCAAGGCCCGGTTCATTTCAAAGAAGGCATGAACGTCAGCGAGCTTTCACAGATGATGGGGATTCCCATCAGTACCATCATCAAGAAACTCATGACCCTTGGCACCATGATCAACCAAAATCAGCCACTCGACAAGGAAACAGTCGAACTGATTGCCATGGAATACAACATCGAGGTACTTGAAGATACTTCACAGCAGGAAGCCATTCACTTTGAAGAACTTCAAACCGAAGAAAAGGAAGACGACTTAGAAGTTCGTCCACCGGTTGTTACCATCATGGGACACGTCGATCATGGGAAAACAACGCTGCTTGATACCATTCGTCACGCCCGCGTAACAGAAGGCGAAGCCGGAGGCATCACCCAGCATATCGGAGCTTATCGATACATGAAAGATGGTCAATCCATTACGTTTATCGATACGCCAGGCCATGCCGCCTTCACCGAGATGCGTGCACGTGGCGCTAGCATTACGGATATTGCGATACTCGTAGTAGCTGCGGATGACGGTGTCATGCCACAAACACGCGAAGCCATCGACCACATCAAGGCTGCAGACGTCCCAGTGATTGTCGCCGTCAACAAGATGGACATGGCCGGTGCCAATCCTGACAAAGTCAAACAGGAACTCGCAGAATTCAACCTTATTCCAGAAGAATGGGGTGGAGATACAATCTTCGCCGAACTTTCAGCCCTTAAAAACGAAGGGGTTGAAAACCTGCTTGATATGATTCTTCTGACAGCGGAAGTCACTGAAATAAAAGCCAATCCTAACCGTGAAGCAAGCGGCCACGTGATTGAAGCAGAACTTGACAAAGGCAGAGGCCCTGTAGCCACATTGCTCGTCCAAAACGGGACCCTTCACCTTGGCGATACCATCGTCATAGGGGATACTTACGGACGCGTGAGAAACATGACCGATGACTTTGGCAAGCAAGTGGAACATGCCCTACCCAGCATGGCCGTGGAAATCATCGGCCTCTCAGACGTGCCCGCCGCAGGGGATCCTTTCAAAGTCTTTGACGAAGAGAGAACGGCTCGCCAAATTGCTGAAAAACGGGCTGAAGAAACCTGGAAAGACGAACATGGCGTAGCCAAGTCCGTCAGTCTTGATGATATGTTCGCCCAAATCGGTGAAAATGAGAAAAAACAACTCAATATCATTATCAAAGGGGATACCCAGGGCTCCATTGAAGCTCTCAAAGGTGCACTTGAAACCATAGAAGTCGAAGGGGCGAACATTACAGTCATTCGTGCCAGTGTCGGAACCATTACTGAGACAGATGTGACACTTGCCAATGCCTCTGGCGCTTACATCATCGGCTTTAACGTACGCCCAAGTGCGGCCGTACGCGATACAGCTCGTGATAAAGGCGTTGAAATCAGACTTTACAGCATCATCTACAAAGCCATAGAAGATATTGAAATGGCCATGGAAGGGATGCTTGACCCTGAATTTGAGGAAGTCGTTACCGGACAGGCTGAAGTGCGAGATACCTTTAAAATATCCAAACTCGGAACCATTGCCGGGTGCTACGTCACGGATGGCTTCATCAAACGTGACGCGACCGTACGCGTTCTTCGTGACGGTGTGGTGGTCTATGAAGGCGATCTTGCAAGTCTGAAACGTTTTAAAGACGACGTAAAAGAAGTCCGTCAAGGCTTCGAATGCGGCATCATGATTGAAAAATTCAACGATATCAAAGAAGGCGACATCATTGAAGCCTCCGTGATGAAGGAGATTGAGCGCTAATGCCAAACATTCCAAGGTTGGAATCGGACATTGAACGTGCCCTCACAAGAATATTGAGAGAAGACGCTAAAGATCCCGATATCGGCTTTTTGACCATTACGGAAGTCGATCTTACCAAGGATCTTTCCTATCTCACAATTTACTACACCGTCATTGAAGACGAAAAACACTCAAGAGAAGTCGTACAGAACGCACTTGAACGTTCAAACAAGTTTTTGAGAACAGCCCTTGCGCAGAAGGTTCATTTGCGCAAGATGCCTGAGCTCAGATTCCGCTATGATGATACATTGGACAGAGCCATTCGCATCAGTGAAGGGCTCAAAAAAGTCATGGATGACGATAAAGAAGAATAGAAGCGAATATTTCGCTTCTATTTTCTATACATATGAAAGGAGGGCGCACTATGTTCAAAGAACGGTTGAAACAAGTACCTGAAAAACCGGGCTCCTATCAAATGCGCAATGCCAGCGGACAAATCATCTACGTTGGTAAAGCGAAAAATCTTAAAAAAAGACTGACCAGCTATTTCAGGGGCACCCATGATTACAAGACCACCAAAATGGTTCAATCGGTGGCGGATTTTGAATACATTGTGACCCACAGCGAACTTGAAGCCCTCATTTTAGAACTGGACCTGATCAAGGAATACCAGCCAAGATACAACATCCTTCTTGTCGATGACAAGTCCTACCCCTACATCATCATCACAGACGAAGCGCATCCCAAGATGATTGTAAGCAGAAGAGTCACGAGAAAAGTGCGAAGACGCTTTGGACCCTATCCAAATGTCAGCGCGGCCCGTGAAACTCTGAAACTGCTCAATAAGCTCTATCCGCTTAGAAAGTGCCAAAAGCTTCCTGATGAGCCATGTCTTTATTATTACCTCGGGCAGTGCCTTGCCCCCTGCATCCATAAAGTTGAGAAACACACCTACACCGACATCATCAAAGACATCACAAGGTTCTTGAAAGGGGACACCAAAGACATCGTCAATGACTTGAAAACAAAAATGGAAACCGCGTCAAAAAATCTCGAATTCGAACGGGCTCAGGAATACAAGGAAACCATTGAAGCAATCCATACGACGACGTCCACAAAACAAGCCGTCAACATTACCGATTTAAAAGACAGAGATATCATCGGGGTCACCTACGATGACGAGTTTGTCGCGATCGCCATTCTGTTCGTCCGCTATGGCAAAATCCATGCCCAGGACAAGAAAATCATGCGCTACACGGTCGACCCGGTTCAAAGCGCCCAGGCATTCCTCGGGCAGTTCTACAGGACCTACCCAGTACCCAAGGAGATCTTCATCAACGACTTGGATAAATTTGAGATGCTGCCGTCCTTACTGGATACCCACGTATCCATGCCTCAAAGAGGTCTTAAGAAAAAACTCCTTGACATGGCTCTCATGAATGCGAAGGAAACCCTTGCAACAGAAAAATACAAGGCGGACAAGGACTATCAAAAAACATTTGGAGTGCTTGATGAACTCGCGGAACTTCTCCAGATTCCAACCCCCTATCACATCGAAGCCTTTGACAACTCCCACACTTATGGGACGTACCCTGTAAGCAGCCTCGTGGTTTTTAAAAATGGAAAACCCGACAAGAAAAATTATCGAAAATTCAAACTCGCAACCGACAAACTGCAAGCGGGTGATACCGACCAGATGAAAGAAGTGCTCTACAGACGCTACAGACGCGTATTGATGGAGCAAAGACCCCTGCCTGACTTGATACTTGTTGACGGAGGGATTCAGCAGATGAATGCGGCACGTGACATCCTTTCGAACCTTGAGATAGAAGTGCCACTGGCAGGCCTCGTCAAAAGCAAGGACCACAAGACGCACCATTTGCTTGATGGGGATGACAACACCATTGATTTAACCCCTGCAACCCCTCTTTTCACCCTACTTTCAACCATACAGGAAGAAGCCCATCGTTTTGCAATCACCTTTCACAAGGATCTCAGAAGCAAGGGCGTCTATGAAAGTATTTTGGATACCATCGAAGGTGTGGGCGATAAAACCAGAAAAAAACTACTGAAAACGTTCGGTTCAGTTGAAAACATAAAAGAAGCGTCGTATGATGATCTCAAGGGCCTGGGCATTCCACACAATACCATTGAAAACCTTCGACGCGCTTTAAATGCTAAAAAGAATTGACAGGTGATACCATGCAGATACTCTATGGAAAAATACTAGAAGTCGATACACGAAAACGTACCATCAAAATGGTTTACAAAGATAAGAAGCGAACCCTTTATTTTCAAAGATCGCTGTTCAATACCTACCTTCCGTTTCTCAAGGAGAATCACTTTGCCGTTTTGAAAGTGGAAGCCCCAAAACTCAGAAGACGTGAAAAACTTTATACGGTTAGAGAAGTCATCAAACTCATACAATCCCTTGCTGGAAAAAGACGCGTGCTTTTTTCAATCAAAAACCTCAAGCAAGACATGCGTGAGTTCATCAGTAATTTGGGCAAGAAGCTCTATCTTGATTTTGAGATGACCATGCACCCTTACACAGTGGATAAGACCTTTACACAGGAAATCATTCAGATGGGCTACATCCTCGTGGATGAAAATGACATTGTTCTCGATCGTTTTGAAGGGTATATCAAACCCACCAAACACAAGAAACTGACCAAACGTACACTCAAGTTTTTGAAAATCGTGCAAGGTGACGTGGATGAAGGACTGGATTTCAAGGACTTCTATGACCATCTCAAAACCCTCATCATGGACCATGATCCCGCCATCATCGTATGGGGTAAAAACGATTTTTTAGCCCTTGATGATGCGTATAAAATAAACAGGGTCCCTTCACTTGCAAGTGAAAGCAGATTCGTGAATCTGCTTTCGTTACACAAAATCTATTTCGGCTATAAAAATGATCTGGGACTCAAAAACGCCTTTACCATGTATGGCAATACACTTGAATCTCAAAAACATGATGCGTATGAAGACGCCTGGATGACCAAGAAGGTTTTTGAAGGCTTCAAGAAGACCATTTTAGAAGAAGGCCGCGAAACTTGATTGAAAGACGCCCCAACCTATAGTAGAATTCAAGTAGAAAGTCACATCTTTGGAGTGAAGTCATGAAAGCCTTGAAAGAAATACATCAATCAATTTATGGAACAAATGCGAAGACTGAAAGCTTTATCCCTGCGGTATTCACTTTGCTTGGCACCCATACGGATTATGCGGGTGGAAGTACATTGAGCATTGCACTGGATGAAGGCGTAAAGGGCGTAGCAAGTCCCAGAGTGGACAGACTTATTCGCCTTTTTTTCAACGGTATAGACCAAGAGGCTTTTTCGCTTGATCTTGAACATTTGGAAATTCAAACGAAAAAACCTCACCATACCATGCTTACAGGCATCATCAAGAAACTGGTTCATGAAGGGTACGATGTTTCCAGAGGCATGGATATCACACTAAGAAGTGACATTCAAAAAGAAAGTGACATCGGGTTTACGTCTGCAGTGCTTCTGAATATGCTCAGTCTGCTTTTGAAACAAAACGGCGTATCGCTCAGCTCTGAAAAACAAGTCCGCTATGTTTTGCATGTGGAAAAAGAGACGCTTGGCAGTCTGGCCACCCCTACTGAACCTGTAACCATGTTGAATAAAAAAGCGGGCAGTTTGCTGTTCATCGATCAATTCAATGAAGAAATCAAACAGGTGCCCTTTGATTTCGACAAGTATGCACTTTTACTGCTAGACACCAACCGCTCACCAGAATTAAGCATGAACAGCATTGTCAAAAGAATGAAACAAATTGACAAGGGCTATGAAGCCATCAACGCCAAGCGCTCCATCGAGACACTCGGAGATTTGGATATCCAGAAATTCAATCAATTTAAACCCTTTATCACCTCTCCCTTGGTCATGAAGAGAGTTGAACACGTCATCTTTGAAAATGACCGAGCCAAACAAGGAGTAGAAGTCATCAACAATCATGAGTACCCTTTGTTGGGAGAGCTTTTCACCCAGTCACACACCTCCTTGAAGGAACTTCTTGAAGTGTCTTGTGAAGAGCTTGATTATATCGTGAATGATTTAATCAAGATGGAGGCACTCGGTGCCAAGATGACCGGCCTGGGCTTCGGAGGCTGTGTGGTTGCATTATTTGAAAAAAGCGCAGTGCCTGATAGTCAAACCCTGGATGATCTTAAAAAAAGATACACAAAACGGTTTCACAAAAACCTTACCCTAAGCCATATCAATCCTACCCAATAAAAAAAGTCCGCGTTTTGGACTTTTTTATTTATGGATAGCATAATCGATGGCATTGACGGGACAGTTTCTAATCCATTCGCCGCATGCCAAGCATTCCTTCGCCTCAATAAAGTACCGTTTGCCTTCATGATGAACGGCCTCTGTTGGACAGACTTCTTCACATTTGCCACACCCCACACAAAGCGATTCATCGATTGCCACATCGCGTTTTGGTTTGCGAGCCGTGAATGAGAGAATCGTACCATAGGGACATACATGTCTGTGAAAAAAGGCTTCATCAAACAACAGGGCAACCACAATGCCACCAAAGAAGAGCCCTGGAAGAATGGGGAGGATGTTTCCGGTAATTTGAGTCACTGCGAACCCAGCGATAAATAATACCAGAATGAAATAGCGGAACCAGCCCTTCGTGAAAAATTTTGGAATAGGAATCTCTTTTATATTAAACTTTCGTTTGGCATAACTTATGGGCTTCATCGCAGTATTGATTGGGCATGCATAGCCACAGTATAGCCTTGAGAAAAACGGAGATATCAATACTCCAATTAAAAACACTGCCATCCAAAGTTGGATGCGATTGGTGATGAAAAGCCCGATGAAAAGGACTAAAAAAACCATTTGAATGGTGATTTGAACTTTTTTATTCATACTGTGTACCTCCAATGTATTTGTAGTATACTATGAGTAGACACCCTTAATGTGTTACTCAAGTCACACTTTGGAGGATTGTATGCAATTAATCAATCAACTGGTACGTACTTGCCGTCTCTTTGATGGTATGGAACACTCCAATTTGGAGAAGCAGATGAAACAAAAACGCCTTACAGCACGCACCTATGACGCCACGGATTATATAGATATCACGGACGCCAATGCATTGGTATGCATTCTTGCAGGGTCGCTTGATATTATGGAAATGTCTGAGGCAGGCAATTTGATGCTTATGGAGCATTTTGAAAAAGGGGCTTGCATTGGGGCGAACACCCTCTTTTCAAAAACGGGTGTCACCAATGTGATAGGCAGGACTTACACGGGTTTGAAAGTTGTCATGATTCATAGAGACGCCGTGTTCGACCTGCTTCGCCGCGACACGCAATTTTTGAAGAATTTTCTTGAACTCGTATCAACAAGAAGCACAATGTTGACACGGAAAATAAGCAACCTCTCCTTTACAAGTCTGGAAGACAAAATCATGCATTACCTAGAGGGGTTATCCGTGCGTCAAGATACCCATCACGTAAGGCTTTATCTGAGTAAAAAACGTCTTGCGGAGCTTTTCGGTGTTGCGCGCACATCACTAAGCAGACGGCTGAGCGAGATGGAAAGAAAAGGACTCCTTGAAGTCAGAAAAGACACCATTGTTTTAAACCCATTATTTTTCAAGATCCATAAAAAAAACTTTGCCAATGTGTGATTGGCAAAGTTTTTTGAATATTATATGGCGCTAATGACAGGTAAAATCATTGGATTTCTTTCTGTCTTGGCATGGATATGCTTATTGAGAATCTTGACGGTTTCCTTTTTGATGGCCCCTTCATTAATGGTGCCATCCTTTTTAAGCAATTCCTTGACACGTTTACCTACAAGGGTGCTCATTTCGTTGGTGAGTGCAATGTTGTCTTTCATGTAGATGAATCCGCGGGACACAATAATCGGTTTATCAATCATTCTTTTGGCGTCCTTGTCAACAGTGATGATGACGCTAAGTACCCCGTCTTCACTTAGAATGCGTCTGTCTTTTAGAACGACACTTCCAATGTCACCGATGCCTTTACCGTCAATGTAGACATTGCCGGCTTGGATTTTCCCCGCTTTACGGCAACTTTTTTCACTGACAGCCACAACGTCTCCGTTATCGCAAATAAATGAATGGTCTCTTGGGACACCACATTCCGCAGCGGTTTCAGCATGCACTTTGAGCATGCGGTGTTCACCGTGAATCGGCATGAAGAATTTTGGCTTCATGAGTTTGAGCATAAGACGCAATTCCATGTTGCCTGCGTGTCCACTTGCATGGGTATCTGTCAAAGGGGAGTGGGTAACGACATTCGCACCCTGTTTGAACAGGTTGTTGATGGTGTTGTTGATGCTTGATTGGTTACCGGGAATGGCACTTGAAGAGAAAATGACGGTATCGCCTTGTTGGATCTTGATTTGTCTGTGGGTTCCGTTTGCAATTCTTGAAAGTGCGGCAAAGGGTTCACCCTGGCTACCCGTTGAGAGGATGGTGATTTCTTCAGGTTTGAAATGTTTGAGCGCTCTTGATGATACGAAGGTACCATGGGGTGCCTTGATGTGGCCCATTTCCTGACCAACTTCAACAGTTCGCTCCATCGAGCGTCCAAATACGGCAATCTTTCTTTTGCTTGCGATGCTCGCTTCGACGATTTGTTGTACACGGTGCAAGTTTGAGGCAAAGGTTGCCACAACGGCCCGTCCTTCTATGCGTGAGAAGATGTCTTTAATGTTTTCACTGACCGTGGTTTCACTTTTTGTGAATTTGTTGACTTCCGAGTTCGTGGAATCCGAAAGAAGAAGCAATACACCACTGCTACCGAGTTTGGCCATTTTGGCATAATCGGCATCAGGGCCCGTAGGGGTAAAGTCAAATTTGAAATCCCCTGTATGAACGATTTTCCCTTGTGGGGTCTTGACGACCACACCGAATGAATCGGGGATAGAGTGGTTGGTTCTGAAAAATCCCACACTGAGCTTGTCAAAGCGCAGAATGTCGTTTTCGAAGAATTCCATGAGATTGTATGCAATCCCTTTGTGTTCTTCCATTTTTTTCTTGATGAGACCAGCCGCTAAGCCCGTCGCATAGATTTTCGGAATTTTTACATGACGTAAAAGCCAAGGTATGCCACCGATATGGTCTTCATGACCATGGGTGATAACCAACGCTTTGATTTTATCTTGATTTTCTTGTAGATATGTATAATCGGGAATAACGTAGTCTATGCCGGGAAGGTTTTCATCTGGGAACATGACCCCTGAATCGATGATTACAATCTCGTCTTGATATTCCACGCAATACATATTCTTTCCAACTTCACCAAGACCGCCTAATGCAAAAACACCGACTTCGTGCTTTTTAAAAAGTTGATTTTGCATTGTCGAGTCCTCCTAGTAGAATCGAGTGTTTCTTTCTTCTTATTATAGCTTATTTTATAGAATAAACCAATTCTTATGTGTTATAATTTTCATATAGGTGATACAAATGAAAAAGCGGGTTATATTCTTTTTCGATGTGGATGGAACACTTTATGATTCATTGAACAAAGTGGTGCGTCCTTCAACTGAAAAAGCATTGAAGGCACTACATGAACGCGACGATACTGTCATTGCGGTTGCGACAGGTCGTGCTTTTTATATGCTTGATATCATCGAGGGTCTCAAACCCTACATCGATGTCTATATTACCATAAATGGACGCATAATTTACAATAAAGACACCATAATTCATGATGAACCCATGAAAGCTCAAACAATCGAACGCTTTAAAAAACAGTTTCAGGCACACGGACTCAATTTCGGGTTTATTGGCAAACATGAACAGGCGGTTTACCGTCTGGACTCCTACGCCAAATGCATGTTCGACAAGGCGCGTCTTCCAAGGCCTATGGAAGGGCCAGACTTCAACCTCACCCATGATGTCTATCAAATGTGGGCCTTTGGAGCCAAACGCAAGATGGAAGTCTTCAATATGACCCATGAGGAATACGAAGTCGTACCATGGTTGAAAGATGGCTTCGATCTGATCCACAAATCCTTTCATAAAGGCAGTGGCGTCTTGAAAGTTTTAAATCATCTGTCTCTCAATGAAACAGACGCTTACAGCTTTGGCGATGCGGATAACGACATTTCAATGTTCGAAGTCATAGAAAAAAGCATCGCCATGGGTAACGGGACACGGTCCCTTAAAACCCATGCCTGGTCAGTAACAGACAGTGCAGATCAAGAAGGCCTAGCAAACGCCTTGAAATCCTTAAATTTTATAAAGTGAGTGGTATCATGTACGCAGAAGTACTCGTAGACATTACCCATCAAGCCGTGGATCAGGTATTCGATTATGAAATCCCTGAAATGCTTGAAGAGAATATCGCCATCGGTCAGCGCGTGAAAGTCCCTTTTGCAGGTAGGACGATTACGGGCTTTGTGGTCAGTACCAAAAACGAAACGCATCTTGAAAAAGTAAAACCGATTGATACGATTATGGATTTGATACCGTATTTCAACAATGAACGTCTTACGTTGTCCAAAACCTTGTCGTTTTATCATGTGTATCCGCGTGTAGCCTATTTGAATGCCATGATTCCAAGTGCCCTCAAAATGCGCTACGAAACAGTGTATACCATACTGGACGAACCCAGTCTTCCTGAGGTGTTGAAACCCTTTGTCACGAAAGACCGAATAAGAAAAAAAGATCTGAAACCCATGCATTTGTCGCTTGTGAAGGAGGCCCTTCAAAAGGGCGCTCTAAAAGAGACGGTGAAAGTATTCAACAATGCCCGTATTAAAACCGTAGACTATATCTTACTAGAAGATGGCCGCGAAGTCAAAGGCAAAAAACAGCGTGCCATCATAGAAACCTTGAAAGAAGCGGATGGGGCTTACGAAAAGCAGGCGCTTTTAAAAGCCGTCAATACGACATCACAACCCCTGCGTGCGTTGATTGAAAAAGGCCACGTCAAAAAGGTCTCAAAGGAACGTTACCGTGAAATCAAGAGTCTTTACGAGCTTGAAGACGCCCCCGTGACTTTGAACTCTGAACAGTCGACCGTCAAGGAAACCATCAGTGCAGCACTGAATACCTATCATCCCTTTTTACTTCACGGTGTGACTTCAAGTGGAAAGACAGAAATCTATATCAAATTGGTCAAGGACGTATTGGCACAAGGTAAAAGCGCCATCGTGTTGTTGCCTGAGATCAGCCTGACACCAAAAATCACGGCCCGCTTCAAGAGTGTTTTTGAAAGTGAAATCGCCGTCCTTCACAGCCGTCTTTCAATCAATGAGCACTATGATGAATGGCGCCGTATCCTAAAAGGTGAAGCCCACGTCGTCATTGGGGCGAGAAGCGCCATATTCGCACCACTTGAAACCATCGGCATCATCATTGTTGATGAAGCCCACAGCGACACCTATATTCAAAGAGACGCCCCAAAATATAACGCCATCGACGTGGCGAAACTAAGAGCGAGTGTTCACCGCGCCCCAGTCGTACTGGGAAGCGCCACCCCTTCGGTTGAAAGCATGTACGAAGCCAGGATGGGTGATATGACGCTTCTGACGCTTACACAAAGAGCCCTCAAAAGCAAATGGCCCAAAATCAGACTCGTTGACATGAGAGAAGCGTTTTTAAAAGGCAATACGTCCATATTCTCAGATGAATTGAAATCTGCGATTGAAAGCCGTATTGCAAAAGGTGAACAGACCTTGCTTCTCATCAACCGGCGTGGACATTCGCAGTTTGTAATGTGTCGTTCCTGCGGGGAAACCATGCGCTGCAAACAATGCGGCATTTCCCTAACCTACCACAAGGAAAACGATGCGCTCATGTGTCACCACTGTGGCCACAAGGAACCCATGCCCAAAACGTGTCCTAACTGTTCAAGCAAACATATACGCTATATGGGCCTGGGCAGTGAACAGGTTGAAGACGCAGTCAAAAAGACTTTTGAACAGGCGTCGGTCAATCGGCTCGACAAAGACAGTGCCTCAAGAAAGCATGCCCATGAAGAAATTCTTTATGATTTTGAGGAAAACGGAGACGTATTGGTGGGTACCCAGATGATTTCCAAAGGCCTGGATTTTGAAAAAGTCACGCTTGTAGGGGTTTTAAGCGCCGACATGAGTTTTCATGTTCCGGACTTTTTCGCTGAAAGTGACACCTTTGCACTGCTTACCCAGATTGCGGGTCGAGCTGGAAGAAGGCACACCCAGGGTGAAGTCATCATTCAGGCATACGACATCAACCACCCGGTTCTTGAAGACGTTTTACATGGGGATTATGACACCTTCTACAAACGTGAGATAGCTTACCGCCAAAGTGTCCAGGTCCCACCATTCAAGAAAATCACCCAAATCACCATAGGGCACGAGACATACAATGAAGCCTACAAACAAGGTCTCACGATGGTGAGAGAACTTAAAAACGGCTTGCGTGCCAAGGTCATGGGTCCCATCAAACCCACAATCTATCAGACCAAGGACAAGGCTTTCGTACAGATACTCATAAAACACGATGGCAAGAAAACACTCTATGAAAGACTTCACCAGATTATGACTTCAATCAATCTCAGACACTTTCAAATCAATATTGAACACAACCCGAGAAACATGTAACGAGGAGGCAAAACATGAAAATCGTATTTATGGGAACCCCGGACTTCAGTGTCCCGATATTAAACGCACTTGCAAAAGCCTACAACGTAGTCGGGGTCGTGACACAACCCGACAAACCAAAAGGAAGAAAGAAAACACTGACCCCCTCACCTGTCAAAATCGCAGCTGAGTCACTTGGTATAAAGGTGTTGCAACCTAGAAAAATCAAACAGCATGAAGAGGCGATACTGGCATTGAATCCCGATGTAATCGTGACGGCTGCCTATGGTCAGATCATTGGCGACAAACTGCTCAACGTACCGACATACGGTTCGGTGAATGTCCATGCAAGCCTGCTTCCGAAACTCAGAGGCGGCGCCCCGATTCAGCGTGCCATCGAAAGGGGCCACAAAGAGACAGGTGTGACCATCATGATTATGGGCAAAGGCATGGACACTGGCCCTATTCTCTCCAAGCGCAGTGTTGAGCTCACCCCTTATGAAACAGCGGAGTCCCTTTTTGCAAGGTTGTCACTTTTGGGGCGTGATCTGCTTTTGCAAACCCTGCCCTCTTACTTCGAGGGAACCCTCAGACCTACCCCGCAAAACGATGGGGAAGCGACCTATGCCTATGCCATCAAACGCCATGAGGAAAAACTCGATTTCAGTAAAGAAGCGCTTCACCTTGATAGAAAAATCAGGGCCTTCTACCCTGAACCGAACACCTACTTCGATACGCCTGCTGGCCGTTTGAAAGTCATTGAGGCCTTTGTCAGGCCAAAAGACTTCAAAGCCGAACCGGGCACACTCCTGGGTTTTGATAAAACCGGACTGGTCATCGCCACCAAAAAAGACGCCCTTGTACTCAAGACCGTTCAACCCACAGGCAAGAAACCCATGGACGCCTTTGCGTTTATGAACGGAGTCGGTCGCAAGTGGTTCAAAGAAGGGCAGAAGGTTTTGTGAAAAGGTTTTTGTTTCCATTTTCATTTTCCGCTGAATAATGCTATAATACTGTATTAAGAAAGCCATTACAGTAAAGGAGATACTTATGGAAAAAAGAACCCTTTTCTCACGCAGTGAGATGTTACAGATGAACAGCGAACGCTTGAAAGAGCGTGGCGTTAAAATTGAAGAAATTGCAGAGGTTGCTTACGCGCAACAATCCAAATGGACCGATGTCATTTCAAGACAGGACTGCATTGACAGTGTCGAAAAGATTTTGTCACTCCGCGACACTTTTCACATTCTTCAACTTGGTGCCGAAATCGACCGTTTAACAGAAACCGGTGAAATCAAAGGCCCCATACGTGACGTGCTCAATGCCGATCTCGGGCTCTTTGGTATCGACGAGCTTTTCGGTCTTGAACTCGCAGGCATTTATGGCACCATTGGAAAAACCAATTTCGGGGACATCGATGTCAACAAGCCCGAAGTCATCGAACGCCTCAACACCGCGGGCAAGGGTGACAAGAAGGAGTGCCATACCTTCATGGATGACATTGTCGGTGCGATAGCCGCCGCCGCAAGTACGCGCGTGGCTCAGATTATCAATGAAACCGAAGCACGTAAAGATCCACGCTACAAGGAAATCAAACTGGACTTCGATGTTTAGAATGCACGCATGACATTGCGGGGGGTGGGAAACCATGGCCAATCAGAAGAAAAGTCTTGACGATTTTTTCAAAAAAGCCGATCAGGATCCAGATGAACTCAAGACCTATGTCGATGAAATGGGCAAGGGCGTTGATCCCAACAAGACCACCCGCCTTGATAAAATCGCCATGTTTTTTAAGCATACCGTCGACCGCATTAAAATAGGCTCTAAAACAGACAGTAAAAAAGACAAACCAAAACGAAAAAGCGGACAATTTACAAGACGCCTCAAGATTATTTTCAAGCGTTTATTCCAAAAGGCCTCCAAACGGTTCAACTTTGAATCCGGAGTGGATATTCTTGATGAAACCAGTGTGCTATACAGACGCAACCGGGTCATCAAGAATATTCTCATCATCACCAACATCGTGTTTTTGATCTTCACCCTCATCGGCAACAAGAACCCCAACTACATCGTCATCTTCGGATTTGGAATCATCATGTTCGCTACCAATACGACACTTAAACGCATTATCAAAGAACAACCGCGAACGCTTATCAAGCAAAAAATGGCGATGTACATCGCCAGTGTCTATATCCTGCTCGCCTCGTTTGGGGTCTATATCAAATTGCGCGTGGGGGTTGAAGCGGATGTCCTCGCAGGCTTTTCAATCACGCAAGCAGGCTACGTCCTCATTTACTTCGCCCTCGTAGTGATTGCGCTTTATCAAGACGCTACTTTGCTGAGAATTCTATTCAAATGGATTTTGGTGCTCATGACGGTTATCCATGTCACCATCATGTACCCGCTTTATGAGTATGCAACTTCCATTGAAGCCCTTTATCAGTATCTGATCATCGACAATCCAAGCATCGCTATTGACATTCTCCTACGTACACTGGTGCTCATTATTTTCAATATCGCGCTTTATTCATCGGTCGCAATTGGTGAGATGATGAACAACAAACGCAAGGAAGAACTTATCAAGCGCCGTGATATGGAATCAGACTTCAAAGCCGTGGTCGGCGACGTATTCGACGTTATCGGTGTTTTCAATGTACATTCGGACTCCCAGGACAAATCAGCCGCTCACAGAGTCGCGGAAATCGCTTCGAGACTCGGCAACGTCCTAGGACTTTCACCAAGCATCTGCAGTGAAATCTATGACTATTCCAAAATACATGTGGACCGTGTCAAGGATCTCTCCATCATTGAGTATGAAGACAAAGATGTACTCAATGAAGAAGACTATCAGGTTATTCGTGAGAAAACGATTCTTGGAAGCGTCATTATCAAAAGGCTTCAGCTCAATCAGAAAAGTGAAGATGTCGTCCGTGCACACTTTGAAAAAACCGCAGATAAAAGCTTTACTGAGAAGATGAAACGCATTCAGCGTTCACAGGAAGGTCAAATCATTTTACTTGCGGAAATCTATGAGATTCTTCGCCAATCACGAAACTATAAAACAGCGCTCAACCATAAAAGAGCGATTGAGCTTCTTGAACTTGAATTCAAGGAATACTTTGAACCCTACATTCTCGACAGGTTCATCAAATACGGCTCTGAATTTGAAAACTATTATCAAAGGTTCAAAGCAAGAGCTTAAGGAGGCAAGACGGCATGTTCGAACATATTTGGCTTGATTCCATATTGATACTCGCCCTGATTCTTTTGACAGTCGTCTCCATCCTCGTCATAAGAAGCAGACTCTTGAGACTGTGGCACAAGGTAAGCAGACTCGAAATCTCATTTCACTCAGCATTTGAAGCATGCATTTCTACATTCCTCAAATATGAGGCGTCCCTCAAGCCTTATGATCCCAGTCATTACCTGGAGAGACTCAGTGCCGTGGAACACAAACACTTGAGAAATTTGAAGCTCGATCAAAGACAATCCGTACACCGTGCGATCCAATCACTTATTGTGGCAGTCGACGAATCGGACATTGCGGTCTATACAACCCTCAAGGACCAATTCGATCTCTTGCAGCATGCCCGTCTCAAATACAATTCCGCCGTCCTTCAATACAACCATGTAATAAGGGCCATTCCGGTTCGTTTCCTTGCGAACCGATTGGGACTTCCCCCAAAAGAATACTTTGGATGAACCGCGCCTTTTGAAGGCGCTTTTTTATGAGAATAGCCCCTCATGATTAGTGTACGAACAAACAGTTTGACAAAAGCGCCCTTTAGCTGTTGATTTCCTAATGAAGATGAGTATAATAAATGTGTAGTAAGCGTTTACAGATTCAACTTTGTGAGGGTTATACAATGGATGGACAATGTTTGTCAAAAGCCAATCGCCCTACTTCAGACACACTCTGGTTCAATTTGGAATCAGACCTTTTAACCAACACCATATTTCGCACACAAAGGGTATAAACCTCGCTTGAGGCGTGTACCCTTTTTCTAGTGCATTACTGGAGGCAAGATTATGCATACAGTCATCATCGGCGTCATCGGAGCGGATGTTCACGCCGTAGGCAACAAGATTATTGAACATGTCCTTAAGGATTATGGGTTCAATGTCGTCAATATCGGAGTTTTGAGTTCGCAAGAGGATTTCATCAATGCGGCCATTGAAACGGATGCGGAAGCCATGCTCGTATCCTCACTTTATGGCCATGGAGAGATGGATTGCAAGTATATGAGAGAGAACTGTGAAGAAGCGGGTCTTGACAACATATTGCTTTATGTCGGTGGCAACATCGTAGTGGGTAAGCAGAACTTCAAGGATGTGGAACAGCGGTTCAAGAAAATGGGGTTTGACAGAGTCTACCCACCCGGCAGTGATATCGAGAAAGCGTGCGAGGATCTTTTGAAGGATCTCAGCAAGTAATGGGTACGCATCTTTTAGTTGATTTCGGATCCACCTATACCAAATTGACCGCTGTCGATTTGGAAAAGGAAACGCTGATTGGCTCCGCAAGAGCCATGACCACTGTTAAAACCGATGTAATAGAAGGGTTCAACCTGGCCCTGGAAAAACTGAAAAACGCGCATGAGATGATGCCTGAAATCGTTCAGATTTCAGCGTGCTCTTCAGCCGCTGGGGGTCTCAAGATGGCCGCCATCGGACTGGTCGAGGAATTGACGGCGGAAGCCGCAAAAAGAGCCTGCCTCGGGGCGGGTGCACTTGTGAACCATGTATTTTCTCACCATTTGTCCAAAAAGGAAATCAAGATTCTAAAGAGTGCCGATATCGATATCATTCTTCTGGCGGGAGGGACGGATGGTGGAAACAATGAATGCATCATTCACAATGCCAAACGTCTCAAGGAAGCGGATCTCGGAGTTCCCATCATCGTAGCCGGCAACAAGGACGCGGCGGATACCATCGATGAATTGTTTCAAAATACGAATCTCGAGTACTATATTGTGGACAATGTCATGCCGAAGCTCAAGAAATTGAATGTGGATGATGCCAAGCACATCATAAGAAAAATATTCATAGACAAGATTATTGAAGGAAAAGGCATCAAAAAGGCTGAACAGAAGACCGGTGAAATCATCATGCCGACCCCAGAAGCCGTACTGGTAGCCTCGGAATTGCTGGCCAAGGGCCATGAGGAAATCGAAGGCCTCGGAGAACTCATGGTGATTGATATCGGAGGGGCGACCACCGATGTCCATACGATTGGAGAAGGGACGCCCAAGCGTATGGAGGTCATACTCAAAGGCCTACAGGAACCCTTTGCCAAACGAACGGTCGAGGGAGACTTGGGCATGCGTTACAGTGCCAATGCGCTCGTCAGTCTTGTGAGCCCTTTTGAATTCAAACAATACTACGATACCGACCATAACGGTTTCAACGACAACTTCAAGGAACACGCACAGAAACTTCACGACCATGTGGATTATCTGCCAGATACTTCAGAGGATGAAGCATTTGATGAAGCCCTGGCTCGCATCTGCACCGATTATTCAGTGAGTCGCCATGTCGGCAGTGTGGAAGTGGTTTATACGCCTCTTGGCAACATGTATTATCAAACCGGCAAGGACCTGACCGATGTGCAATATGTCATCGGAACGGGCGGTGTACTCATCAACCATCCGGATGCAAAAGGCATCCTCAAGGAAGTCGAACAGAAAAGCAACCGGAAACTGGAACTCAGACCCAAACACTCCCAGTTTCTCATTGACAAGGAATACATCATGGCGGCGATGGGCTTATTGGCTCAGAAAAATCCTCGCCTTGCCTTGAAACTATTGAAACGCCATCTGACCTAAGGAGATGTCAACATGATAAAAAACAAAAAGATGCCCCTCGATACGTTTTTGTCCATTCGAGAAGAAATTCTCAAAGGATGGCCTACAGGCGATGATCCTGCTTTGGCACTTGAAGAGAGTGTCAAGACTCTTAAAGCCGTCCCCAAACATAAAAACTTTGCAACAAAACTAAGACGCGCAAAAGAAGAAGGCGTCACCCTCATTCAACCAAGAGCCGGTGTCGCCCTCATAGATGAACACATCAAACTTCTCAACACCCTTCACAAAAAAGGGGGCGCAGATTTTTTACCCTCAACCATTGATTCATATACGAGACAAAACCGATATGCCAACGCCGAAGATGCCATCAAGCAAAGCAAAAAAGCAAAGCGTTCCATGCTCAACGGTTTTCCTGCGGTCAACCATGGTGTCAAAGGCTGCAAGGAAGTCGCGGACAATGTGGATGCGCCTCTTCAGGCACGCCACGGTACCCCCGATGCGCGCCTGCTCAGTGAAATCATCCATGCCGCAGGCTGGACTTCAAATGAAGGGGGTGGCATTTCTTACAACATTCCCTACGCCAAGAACATCGCCCTTGAAGATACTTTGAAATACTGGCAATATTGTGATCGCCTCGTTGGCTATTACGCCGATCAGGGCATCGAAATAAACCGTGAACCCTTCGGACCGCTTACGGGCACACTGGTTCCCCCTTCCATTTCACACACCGTCGCCATCATCGAAGCGATACTTGCTGCTGAACAGGGCGTCAAGAATATTACTGTGGGGTATGGTCAAAGTGGCAATGTAAACCAGGACATTGCGGCCCTTCAAACCCTTGAGAGCCTGAGCAATTACTACTTGAAACTCTTTGGTTATGACGACGTATTCGTGACGACTGTGTTCCATCAATGGATGGGAGGCTTCCCGGAAGACGAAGCGGAATCAATGGGGATTATTTCCATGGCTTCAGCCGTGGCCACACTCGGAGGCGCCACCAAGATGATTACGAAATCATCACACGAATCACAGGGCATTCCAACCGCAGAAGCCAACGCTGAAGGTTTGAGAGCCTCAAAGATTGTCACAAGACTTCTCAAGGGACAGGGCTTTTCTTCATCCAAGGCGTTGAAAGCTGAAAAAGAGCTCATAAAAAGAGAAGTCAATGAACTTATATACGCCACTTTGAATGTCGGTAAGGGCGATTTCGCCCAAGGCATCATCAAGGCGTTCAAATCAGGCATCCTCGACGTGCCGTTTGCACCAAGTGAAATGAACGCGGGTAAAGTGCTTCCTGCGCGAGACAAGGAAGGCAATATACGCATCTTCGAATTCGGCAATCTCGGATTGTCCGATGAATCCAAGGCATTTCACAAAAAAGCCCTCAAAGAGCGGGCCAAACATGAAAACAGAGACGTGTCTTTCAAAATGACCGTTGATGACATATACGCTGTATCCAGAGGCCAACTCGTAGGCCTCCCCAAAGCGATGAAGGAGTCCTTACTATGAAAATCATAAACGCCCTGGCAACCCCAGGTCTTACTGGCTTTTATTTCGATGACCAGGCCGCTATCAAAAATGGTGCGACCCTTGATAGGTTTACCTATGAAGGCGATACAATGACCAAGAACTTCAAAACCATCAGACAAGCGGGCGAGGCCCTCTCAATCATGCTTGTGCTTGAGGATGGACAGGTGGCGTATGGAGACGCCGCAGCTGTGCAGTATTCAGGCGCCGGAGGACGCGATGAACTCTTTTATGCCAAAACCGCCAAGGCCACGTTTGATGCGCATATCAAGGACGCACTCATCGGCCTTGATATCGATGCATTCAAAGCCAACGCTGAACACTTTGATGCGTTCACCATCAACGGCGAGCGTATTCATACCGGACTGCGCTATGGCATCACTCAGGCATTGCTTGATGCGACGGCCAAGGCACACAAACTTACGATGAGCGAAATCGTGAGGCGTGAATACGCTATTGAAGGAGCATATCATACAATTCCCGTATTCGCTCAAAGCGGCGATGACAGATATGACCACGCTGACAAGATGATCATCAAGGAAGCGGATGTATTGCCCCATGCCCTCATCAACAATGTGAAAACAAAGCTGGGAGAAAACGGCGGGTTGCTTTCCAAGTATGTCGAGTGGCTGTCCAAAAGAATTCTAAGCAAACGTCAAAGCCCTTACTACAATCCGATTCTCCACATTGATGTTTATGGCACCATCGGTATCATATTTGGGGGAGATATTGACAAGATATTCACCTATCTCAAACATCTGGCCTACAAAGCAGAACCCTTTCTTCTTAGAATCGAAGGGCCTATTGACACCGGAGACAAGGAAGGGACCATCCAGGCACTCGCAAACCTCAAAAGAAAAATCGACAAGGAAAGACTCAATGTTGAAATCGTAGCCGATGAGTGGTGCAACACCTTGCAGGATGTCAAGGATTTCGGTGAACGCGACGCCGCCCACATGTTGCAAGTCAAAACACCCGATCTAGGAGGCGTGAACAATACCATCGACGCCCTGATCTACTGCCGTGAAAAAGGCATTGGAGCTTACAGCGGAGGGTCATGCAACGAAACCAATGTGAGTGCGGAGGTCACTACCTCCATCGCCATTGCCTGTGAAGCCAAGCAGTGCCTTGCGAAGCCGGGGATGGGCACCGATGAAGGGTTGATGATTGTCAAAAATCATATGGCCAAAACCCTGGCCCTCATAGAAAGCAGGCGATCCAATGGATAAACCGATTATGACGGGATCACTTGAATCGAGTGATTGTCTGATTACGCTTTATGAAACGGATACCCCCATCATAGAAGTCGACACCATCGTCCATGATGCGTTTCACGACCATATTCTTCACCTCATAAAAGATGTGTTGAAGCATTACGATCTTGAGCATTTGAGTGTTCGCATCCAAGACAAAGGGGCGCTTGATTACGCCATAAAAGCCCGTCTAAAAGCGGCCATTGAAATATATGAGGATGATTCCAATGGCTAGAAGCTATCTTTTCATACCTGCAAACGAACCAAGAATGCTTCAAAACGCCTACGTATTTGATGCGGATGCCATCATCCTTGATCTGGAAGACAGTGTGGCCATCGAAGAAAAACATGAAGCCCGCCATCTGGCCAAAAGCTTTTTAAAAGACTATCCAAAAGATACGGCACGTACCTATGTACGCATCAATACACAGGCCGACTGGCTTGAACGTGATCTGGCGTGTCTTCAGGACTTGGATTTTGAAGGCATCGTGCTTCCCAAGATGACCCTCAAAATGTGGGAGACGTATGAAAAAACGGCTTTAAAACAAGGCTTCCACAAGCCCGTCATCGGGATTGTCGAAACACCTGAAGCCTTTTTCGAATTGGATGCGATTGCGTCTATTGAACAGATTGAAGGGCTCATACTGGGTGCGGAAGATCTTGTGAGTGGCATGGAAGCGAAAAGAACCCTTGAAGGTCACGAAATTCTATATGCGAGAAGCATGGTGAGAATGGCGTGCGCCAAACATCATATCCTCGCCATCGATACCCCCTGGACAAACCTTGAAGAGGCGCACCTTCAAAAAGACATCACCCACGCGATTACGCTTGGGTTTGAAGGCAAATGCGCCATTCATCCCAACCAGGTTCCTGTGATCAACGAGGCCTTTGCGCCTTCCAAAGCCACCATCGATTTTGCGCTCAGAGTCATGAAGAAATATGAAGAAACATCCAGTATGCGGTTTTCCCTGGATGGCCAAATGGTGGATAAACCTGTATTGCAAAGGGCGGAAGACACCTTGAAAAAGGCGCGCTTTTACGGTCTTTTAAAGGAGGACCGCTCATGAAACACTTTGATGCACTCGACAAACTTCTCGATGCCTTGCCACTTGAAAACGGACTCTCGATTTCGTTTCACCACCATCTAAGGGATGGGGATGGCGTCATCAATCCGGTTTTAAGGGCGTTGAAAAAAAGAGATATCAAAGACATGCATCTGTATGTCTCATCCATATTCCCGAGCTACAAAGCCATCAAGGAATTGATGGAAAGTGGTCATATCAAGGACATCACTACCAATTACATGAATGGCCCTGTAGCACAAGCCATCAGTCAAAATGGGCTCAAAGGCACCCTCAAGATGCAATCACATGGAGGGCGGGCGCGTGCCTTCATTGAAGGCGAAAACAAAGTCGACATTGCCTTTATTGCAGCGCCTGCCGTCTCAAGACAAGGGGACATCACCGGCGCAGTAGGTAAAAACAGCTTTGGAAGCATCGGGTATGCATGTGAAGACGCACGCCATGCGTCACTCAAAGTCGCCATCACCGACACCTTCAGAGATGACTTCACCCCACAAATCAAGGGCGAACTTGTCGATTATGTGTTGGAAGTCGATTCCATAGGGGATGTAGCCCGCATGGCATCAGGGACCCTTAAAATCACCAAGGATCCTCTTGGACTCAAGATTGCCCGCGAAACCATGCAATTTCTTACAGCCATCAAGGCCATCAAACAGGATGTGAGTTTTCAAAGTGGGGCGGGGGGCGTCAGTCTTTCCATCACCAAGATGTTCAACGATTATCTCAAACGCCATGCCTTGCAGGCTTCCTTTTATTCAGGGGGCATCACCGGGGTACACGTAGACGCGCTTGAAAAAGGACTGGTCCGCGATCTTTACGATGTTCAGTGTTTCGATCGCGCCGCCGCAAAAAGCCTTTTTGTCAATGCCCACCACCATTTCATGTGTGCGAGTGATTATGCCAACCCAAACAATGAAAAACGCATTATCAAAGCACTGGACATCGTGATTCTTGGGGCGAGTGAAATCGATCTTGATTTCAACGTGAATGTGACCACGGATTCCTACAATACCCTAATTGGAGGCAGTGGGGGACACAGCGACACCGCTGAAGACGCAAAACTGAGCATTATCGTGTCACCACTTTTACGTGCACGCACGGTCCTTATCAAGGACAGGGTCAATACCATCACGACCCAAGGCCGCTTTGTGGACGTGTTGATCACAGAAAGGGGCATCGCGATCAATCCATTAAGAACCGACTTGATAGAAGCCATCAAAGGGAGCGACCTCAACGTGATGTCTATTGAAGAATTGCAGAAAAAGGCGTATAATCTAACTGGGATTCCCAAGTCCAAAAACCACAAATTATCCGCCATTGGCATTGTGGAAAACCGACATGGAGACGCCCAGGATACGTTATATAAGAAGGAATGATACCATGCAAATCAAAGATGTGCTATTAAACGAAGAGAAGAAAGCAGTCAAAACGTTTTTGAATCATTTCAATCTCGTCTATGAAGATGACATCGACCTTACCCTGGTTTTATGGGAAGAAGATACCCTTGTCGCCACTGTCTCAGCAGCCAAGAACATTGTAAAATGTGTGGCGATTCATGAAAACTTTCAAGGAAAAGGCCTTCTCAACCATTTGATGAGCACCCTCATCAAAAGACTCAATCAGCGTGGTCACACACATCTTTTCCTATATACTCAGCCAGAACACGTGGCACTTTTTGAAATGCTTGGATTCAAAAAAATCGTTGAATCCATGAACCTTTCCTTTATGGAAATGGGGGGGAACATCGAAACCGCCCTGAATGAACTAAGAGAAGCGCATGAACTTACAAAGCGTCCCAAAGGGGCTGTAATCATCAATGCCAACCCCCTTACCAACGGACACTTGCATCTAATCCGTGAAGCGAAGAAACACCATGATCATCTGCTGGTATTCGTCGTCAGTGAGGACCGCTCATTCTTTCCTTTCGATGCGCGCTTTAAAATCATTGAGGAGTCTTTGCAAGACGTTGAGGGGATCACCATCCTGCCGACAAAGGATTATCTGGTGAGTTATGCGACCTTTCCAAAATACTTTTTGAAACACGAAAGCACCATCAAAAAAGAACACGCCCTCATTGACGTGCTCGTGTTCAAACAGTACTATATGAAAATTTTCAACATTACGGACCGCTACGTCGGGGATGAACCTTACAGCCCCATGACGAACACCTACAATAAAACGATGAAACAGTATTTGAACGGCGACCTCCATATCATAGAGAGAAAAAGCATTGAAGACACCCCAATCAGTGCCTCCACAGTTCGCAAGCTGTTGAAACACCAATCCGTTGACGCAGTGAGTAAATACGTTCCAAAAGCCACCATGAGATTTCTTCAAAGTCCACAGGGCGAAGCCATCATCGAGGAGATCAGACACCGTGAAAAAAGACATTGACGCTCTTTTAAGTGCCCGTCAAAGAAGACACAAGCATGCAGTTGATGTGACGCTTGATAGGGGGCTGCCTGTCATCATAGTCAAGCCCAATACCCCGGGTATTGAGAAGAATACAGTCGAATCCTCAATCATATTGAATACCGCAAGCGCGCTCATCAGCGCGCTTTTTGACATTGAAGCCGAAGTCCGCACGTCCAGTGTGGACGGGGATTACCATCTATTCGTAGTGAAACAAGAAGGTGAAGCGATTAAAAGAGTCACGGTCTATCTTGAGGATACCCACGTGCTTGGAAGGCTTATGGATATCGATGTATACGTGGAAGCCAAAGCCCTTTCGCGCACGCAATTTGGTTTGAAAAGACGCCTTTGTTTCATTTGTGAAAAAGAGGCTGCGGTTTGTGCGAGAAACCGTGCGCATCCTTTTAAGGAAATCAAGGCTTACATTGATTCGAAAGTACGCGGCTTTTTATTGGACGCCCTCAGCAACGAAGTCGAACAGGCACTTTTGAAAGAGCTCTATTTGAGTCCGTGCTTTTCCCTTGTAGGCCCCTTTGGCTCAGGCATTCATAAAGACATGAACATTTCGCACTTTCTTACCTCCATTCAAACCTTGAAACCGCATTTCAGGCAATACCTTGCGATGGGCATGGAACTCGATAAAACCTTTCATAAGATCAGGCCACTCGGTGTGCAAGGAGAAAAGGCCATGCTTGAAGCTACCCACCATGTCAATACCCACAAAGGGGCCCACTTCATTTTTGGTCTGGCCCTTCCTGTTTTCATGGATTCGGTCTTGAGAGGAGCCTCCTTTGACACGTTCAAGGTCGATTTGAAAGCCATGGGTGAGTACTTGGTGGAAAAGGATTTTGGAAAAATCAAAAAGCCCTTCACAACCGGTGAGCGTTTATACAAGACCCAAGGCATTCAAGGCATCAGAGGGGAAGCGCTCAAAGGGTTTCCAGGCGTGTTCGAATGGTACCCTAAAAAGGGCGAAAAAGGTGTCTTCAAGCTTTTAAGAATCATGGCGCGCATTGAGGATACGACGCTCATCAAGCGGAATCTCGATATAGAGGGTATGAAAAAAGCCTTGAAAGCCTGTGAAGAAGAGGATTTCAAAGCTATGGACAAACTTATGAATACTTACAGGTTGGCTTCGCCTGGGGGCGCGGCGGATATGCTTGCGTTTACCTTCTTTTTGGAAGCAAGCGATCACTTGTTGAAATAGAGGCCCTGATGGGTGTCTTTTTTTCTGAGCAGTTTATCGATTTCGTTCATGACCACGAGTTTTTTGAGCGTCCACTTCGGTGCAATCAGGGTGTCTCTAGGTGCGTCCCCACTGAGTCTGTGAATAACGACCTCAGGATTGAGTCTTTCTATTTGTTTCACCGTGATGGCTGTATATTCTTCAAGTGTCAGCATGTGAAAGGGGCTTTCCCTGTAATATTTTGCGAGTGCGGTATGCTCCATGACATGCAACATGTGAATCTTTAAACCCTGAATATCAAGCGTATTCAGGTGATCAATTGTCTTAAGCATGTCCGCTTCACTTTCACCCGGCAATCCGTTGATGATATGCACCACGACTTCAATGCCTCTTTGGCGCACGGCCTTGAGGGCCTTCTCAAAGCACGCAAGATCATGCCCTCGGTTGATGAAGGCCGCACTTTTTTCATGAATGGTCTGCAGTCCGATTTCAAGTTGAACGGGCTTGACTTTATTGAGGGCGTCAAGCAAATCAATGACGTCTTCACCAAGTGCATCACACCGTGTTGCTATGGCGATGCCCACCACGGAGTCATCATAAAATTGCGCGGCTTCAAAGAGGGGTTTCAAAGTCTCCACTGGGGCATAGGTATTCGTATTGGCCTGAAAATAAGGCATGGTGTACGCATCGGGCCACTTCTTGAGCATTCGGCTCTTGATGGTTTCAAACTGCGTTTTCAAGTCCATGGCCTTGTCAGCTGTGAAATCGCCGCTTCCACTTGGAGAACAGTAAATGCAGCCCCCTGTCCCTTTTGTGCCATCTTTGTTTGGACAGGTAAAACCGCCATCCAGAGGAACCTTGAAGACTTTTTTACCAAAGCGGAGCTTGTATGAATCACTCAGGGTGTTGTAGCGTTTTTCGCCGTTAAATGCATGCATGAAATTCACCTCGATGGTATTTTATCATAATTTATTTCAAAAAAGGCCCAATGTGTTATAATGTTTTCTAGGTGATAGTATGTTAGAACGCGTGAAAACTTCGATTATTGCGCCCGGCAATTTAATCAAATACCGAAACGACCGCCTTTACAAGGTGTTTTTATATATGCTTTTCTTTGCGGTACTCATGACAACAAGCACCATCATCATGCTCATAAGTTTCAACGGCATTGACGGTGCGACAAAAAGAGCCATAGAAAACAATTACCAGCCACCGGAAAATGCCTGTGTAATTGAAGACAGTACGCTTTCATGTGATGAACCCATGAGCCATGTAGCGTATGAAGGCTTTGGCACGGAATTCATAATCGATTCGAATCCATCGCTCGATACCAGCGACTACAGTGGATTTACATATACATTTGTACTGCATGGGGATAGTTTGCATGCGGTCGTATTGGGAATGAGTGTCGAAGAAATTCCCATCAGTTCGCTTGATTCGTCTTTGCATAATCTGGACTTGAATCCGGGGGAAGCAGAAGAAGACGCCTTTTTTGACGCCATATTCGATACCGTTGATGAGACCATCGTGGATACAAAACCCTTGTGGGGCACGGTCATGATCATCACGAATCTGATTTCGGCTCTGTTTTTATTCAACATGTTTGTTTTGATCAACACCTTCCTAATTCAAAGGCGCATGCAGAAAGTACCGTTCAAGCAAATGTATACGATGATGACCTATGCATCAACCTTGCTTTTCGTGGTCCTCGTTTTCGATTCCATGTGGCAACTTAATCTGTTCTTGTTCCTCATTTTGTTGCTTATTGCATTCCGTCAGACTTCAAAACTGACACTTGAAATCCAAAAACGCCTTTACAAGCGATGAACCTTGTATTAGAATTATTTCTGTGATAGACTGAATGCACTTAAATAATAAAGATAGTGATTTGGAAAAAGTAGCGAACACGTGTATTTCAAGAGACCCGGTGGCGCTGTAAACCGGGAATAGACATTCGTGAACTCGTCCAATGAATTCTGCAGGCAAAACCTGCGGCGTCTCCTGCGTTAAAGGATTGAGTGCCTCAGGGCAGTCAAGGTGGTACCGCGGAATATTTCGTCCTTGCATTTTATGCAGGGACTTTTTTAATCATAAAGGAGGCTACAAACCATGAAATACAATCCAAAAGCCATAGAAAAGAAATGGCAGGCCCATTGGTATGACAATGGCATGTTCAACGCTGAAGACTTCAATGAACGTCCCAAATACTACGCACTTGTGGAATTTCCCTATCCTTCTGGTTCAGGGATGCATGTAGGGCATATCAGAGCCTACACAAGTCTTGAAATCGTGGCTCGCAAACGCCGCATGGAAGGGTACAATGTACTGTTCCCAATCGGGTTCGACGCGTTCGGACTTCCTACTGAGAACTACGCGATGAAAGAACAGGTCCACCCTCGCAAGGTGACCGATCAAAACATCGCGACATTTACCAAACAGCTCAAACGTGCGGGATTCAGTTTTGACTTTGACCGCATGGTTGATACTACGGATCCAAGCTATTACAAGTGGACCCAGTGGATTTTCCTGCAACTATTCAAAAAAGGCCTCGCCTATAGAAACAAAACCCATGTCAACTACTGTCCTTCTTGCAAGGTTGTGCTTTCCAATGAGGAAAGCCAGGGCGGGCTTTGTGACCGATGTGGAACCCCCGTGCTTCAAAAGGAAAAAGATGTTTGGTTCTTGAAAATCACGGATTATGCAGACCGTCTTCTTGAAGGCCTGGATGAACTTGAAACGCTCCCGAGAATCAAACGCGAACAAAGAAATTGGATTGGCAAATCCGTAGGGGCGGAAGTGCTTTTCGACGTTCCTGGTGCGAAGGCTCCACTCAAAGTCTTCACCACCCGTCCAGATACCCTCTTTGGTGCCACCTTCATGGTCGTCGCGCCTGAACATCCACTGCTTGATGAAATGAAAGATACCATTGAAAACTTTGACGCGATCGAGGATTACCGAGAAAAAGCCGCTCAGAAAACCGACTTTGAAAGAACCGAACTTCAAAAAGACAAAACAGGGGTTGAAGTAAAAGGGCTCAACGCTCTCAATCCGGTAACTAAAGAAAACATCCCAGTGTTCGTAGCGGATTATGTCATGATGGATTACGGTACCGGGGCCATCATGGCCGTACCGGCGCATGATGATCGCGATTATGAATTCGCCAAAACCCACGACCTTTCCATCGTCCAGGTTATCGACGGTGGCGATATCAAAGAAGAAGCCTACACTGACGTGAGCGAAGGCACCATGATGAACAGTGGCTTTTTAAATGGCATGAATGTGAAAGAGGCCATTGATGCCATGATTGACTACCTCATGCAAAACAGCATTGGGGAAAAGGCCATCAACTTCAAGATGAAAGACTGGGCGTTCAACCGTCAGCGTTACTGGGGTGAACCGATTCCAATCGTGCACTGTGAAACATGTGGCATGGTTCCAGTTGATGAAAAAGATCTGCCTGTCACCCTGCCCGATCTTGAAAAATTCGAACCGGGTGAAGACGGAGAAAGCCCCCTTTCAAAAGCTGAGGACTTCGTCCATACGACGTGTCCAAAATGCGGAGGCCCTGCCAAAAGGGAAACCGATACCATGCCTCAATGGGCAGGCTCAAGTTGGTACTTCCTGAGATACATCGATCCCCACAATGATGAAACGCTCGCGAATTACCACAAACTCAAATACTGGCTTCCAGTGGATTGGTACAACGGCGGTATGGAACATGTCACACGCCACGTAATCTATTCACGGTTTTGGCATCAGTTCCTTTATGATATTGGGGTTGTGCCCACCAGGGAACCCTACAAAAAAAGAACTGCTCAAGGGCTCATATTAGGGCCTGATGGCGACAAGATGAGCAAGTCCAAAGGGAACGTGGTCGATCCGATTGATACCATTGAAAGGTATGGAGCCGATACCCTCAGAGTCTATACACTTTTCATTGGGGATTATGAACAACCAACCCCTTGGAGTGAAGACGGTGTCAAAGGCGCGAGACGTTTCCTCGATAAGGTATGGCGTCTTCAGGAAAAAGTCTTTGAAGATACGCAGGACGACAAAGCCCTTGTCACACTGCTTCACAAAACCATCAAAGCGGTGGATGAAGACATTGAAAATATCAAGTTCAATACCGCCATCGCCAAACTCATGTCTTTCGTGAATGAAGCGGGCAAACAAACCGCGATCAGTTCAGAAACCTATACCACATTCCTGAAACTTCTCAATCCGTTTGCGCCCCATATCGCAGAAGAACTCAACAGTCTCACTGGCAACAAGGACAGTCTGGTTCACGCCACTTACCCTGAAGCGGATCCAAAGAAACTTGTGGAAGAAACCGTGACCATCGTTTTACAGGTCAATGGAAAAGTTCGTGATAAAATCGAAGTGGAAAAAGGCACTTCCAAGGAGTCCCTTGAAGCCCTTGCCAAAGAGAGTGAACGCGTGCAGAAATTCAGTGAAGACAAAACCATTGTAAAAGTCATTGTCATCCCTGACAAACTTGTGAATATCGTAGCCAAATAACACTTTAAAGCCCTCATTTGAGGGCTTTTATTTTAGATTATAAAATTTATGAAAACGGTTTATGATAAGGCGTTGCAACCTTTTTAAAAAAATGTTATAATCTCTATGTAAAAACGCTTTCATGGATTGCGTTTGACCGAATCCAAAAATCAAGGAGGATTTTTTTATGAAGAAATTTGAATACATGGAAAAGCACGGGTATGAACAGCTTGTGTTTTTTTATGACAAGACCACGGGCCTAAAGGGGATAACCTGCATTCACAACACCACACTCGGCCCGGCACTTGGTGGCACCAGGCTATGGAATTACGAAGATGAAGAAGCCGCAACTTTGGACGTACTTCGTCTGGCGCGAGGCATGACCTACAAGGCAGCCGCAGCCGGGCTTAATCTGGGAGGCGGGAAAACCGTGCTGTTCGGTGACGCTTCCAAAGTAAAAAGTGAAGCCTACTTCAGAGCGCTTGGGCGTTATGTGCAAACCCTTCAGGGACGCTACATCACCGCTGAAGATGTCAACACCTCGACCAAGGATATGGATTATGTCCATATGGAAACCGATTATGTTGTAGGGCTTGAAGGTAAAAGCGGAAACCCTTCACCCGTGACCGCACTCGGTGCGTATCATGGAATCCGTGCGTCATTGATGAAAAAATACGGAGATGATTCCGTAGAAGGAAAAACCTTTTCCATTCAAGGTGCGGGTCAGACCGGCTATTACCTGATCGGCTATCTGTTGGAAGCCAAAGCGAAAAAAATCTATTTCACCGAAATCAATGAAGATCATATCAAAAAAGTTCAAGACAAATACCCTGAAGTGGAATTTGTCAAACCGGATGATATCTATGGACTCGATGTTGATGTATTCTCACCGTGTGCGCTTGGTGGCATGCTGAACGACGAGACCATTCCAAAACTCAAAGCGCCGATTGTGGCGGGAACGGCCAACAACATCCTTGAAGAAGAAGACAAACACGGTAAGATGCTCAAAGACAAAGACATTCTTTATGCCCCTGATTTCGTCATCAATGCAGGCGGACTCATAAATGTTTACAATGAACTTTCACCTTCAGGCTATATTGAAGAAAAAGCCATTCGTGAAGTGGAACGCATCTATGACAGACTGCTCGAAATCTTTGACATTGCCGAAAAAGAAGACGAACATACCCAACGGGCTGCAAAAATATTCGCCAAGAAACGTATCGAAACAATCAACCATCTGCGTGCAAACTACGTTAAGCGCTGATGAAACGCATTACAATCATCACCGGTCATTATGGATCAGGTAAGTCGGAGATTGCCATCAACCTGGCAATCTCCCATTCGCTTGACATGCTCATAGATTTGGATGTGGTCAATCCCTATTTCAGAAGCCGAAGTGCCCATGGCGTTTTAAAGGCCCATGGTGTCGAACTCATAGGGTCCACACTGGATAAGTCAAGTGGAAGCGATCTGCCCTACATATCCTCAAAAGGACGCATGCCCTTTGTAAAAAAGGATGTGCGCGCCATTTATGACCTGGCAGGAAGTGTTTCAGGGGCCAAGGTGATGATGCAATACAATGATTACGTTGATAAAGAAGACTATGATCTCTTCTTGAGCGTCAATGTCTATAGACCCGAGACGGCTGAGAAGGAAGCCATTATGCACACCATCGCCATGATTGAAGGCGCCTCGCAGATGACAGTCACCGGGCTTATCAACAACGCAAATCTGATGAACGAAACAAAAGAGGCACACTTGCTTCACGGCCAGAGAGTTCTAAAAGAAGTCAGTGAAGCTTTGAATATCCCCATCGTTTACACATGCCACGACAGATCGTGGACACCCAAACAGGCTTATGAGGGTGAACTTTTCCCGCTTACATTGTATGTGAAAAGCGGATAGGAGGCAGTTATGGCAGCAAAAGGAAGAATCATCATTGAACAAGACAAGTGCAAAGGGTGTGACCTTTGCACACATTATTGCCCGGTGAATATACTGGAACTCGATACTTCGACGACCAATGCACTCGGCTATACCCCGCTCAAAGTTACCGATCCCGATAAATGCATCGCCTGTTCATTCTGTGCGATGATGTGCCCTGATGGCGTCATCACCGTAGAACGGTTCAATAAGTAAAGGAGGCCCAAAATGGCTAAAGTTCTCATGAAAGGCAATGAGGCCATGGCGCTTGCCGCCATCAAGGGAGGCTGTGATGCATTTTTCGGCTACCCCATCACCCCTCAAAACGAATTGCCTGAATATCTAAGCAAACATATGAAAGAAAATGGTCGTGTCTTCGTACAGGCTGAAAGCGAAGTCGCTGCCATCAACATGGTGTATGGTGCAGGAGGCAGCGGCGCCCGCGTACTGACTTCATCCTCTTCGCCCGGTATTGCCTTGAAACAAGAAGGCATCAGCTACCTGGCAGGCAGTGAAGTGCCGTGCGTCATCATCAACGTCATGCGTGGCGGACCCGGACTCGGTGGCATTCAACCGGCTCAAAGTGACTACATGCAGATTACACGTGGCGGGGGCAATGGGGATTACCATACCCTTGCATTCGCGCCTGAAAACCTACAGGAAACCGTGGATATCATCAAGGAAAGCTTTACCCTTGCCGATGAATACAGAAACCCTGTCATGATTGCGGCGGATGGCCTGCTTGGTCAGATGATGGAACCTGTTGACCTGGAGCGCTCAAGTAATGTCAAGGAAGCGCCTTTGAAACCCTGGGCTGCAACAGGCGAATCAGGAAAAAGAGGGCACCGCAACAAAATCGTATCCCTTTTCCTTGATCCAAATGATCTAGAAGACCACAATTTGAAATTGCAAAAGAAATACAACCGTATGATAGATGAACAGCAACGTTTTGAAATGATTCATACAGAGGATGCGGAGATTGTCTTCGTCGCTTATGGTTCCATGGCACGCATCGCAAGAAGTGCGATTGAAACACTCAGGGAAAAAGGCATAAAAGTCGGAATGATTCGCCCTATTTCCATTTGGCCTTTCCCAGAAAAGGCGTTTGAGAATCTGCCGAAAAGCGTGCATACTCTTTTGACACTCGAAATGAGTCTCGGTCAAATGATTGAAGATGTCAAAATCGTCAATCAGGGACGCTACAAACTGGATTTCTTCGGACGCACGGGTGGCGTCGTACCCGAACCTGAGGAAATCGTTGAAAAAGTGCTCGCCATGAAAGAAGGTGCGAACTAATGGATACGACTACTGTATACAAACCAGGCAAAGGCCTGACGGATCGCAAACTTTCCTACTGCCCAGGGTGTACCCACGGCATCATCCACAAGCTTGTGGGTGAAGTGCTTGAAGAGAAGAACCTTATTGACAATGCCATCGGGGTTGCGAGTGTAGGGTGTTCTGTCATGAGTTATGAATTTTTCAACTGTGACATGCACCAGGCTGCACATGGCCGCGCACCGGCCGTAGCTACCGGTGCCAAACGCGTGCGGGAAGACAAAACCGTCTTTACCTATCAAGGGGATGGTGATTTGGCTTCAATCGGCCTTGCCGAAATCGTGCACGCCGCCCATCGCGGTGAGAACATCACGGTGATTTTCGTAAACAATGCGATTTATGGCATGACCGGCGGTCAGATGGCTCCGACCACCCTGATTGGTCAGAAAACCACGACCTCACCATTCGGACGCGAAAAAGCCCAAGCGGGTGAGCCGCTTCGCATCAGCGAATTGCTTGCGACCGTACCGGGAGCGACTTATCTTGAACGCGTCAGCGTCCATGATCCAAAACATGTGAAAAAAGCTAAAAAAGCCATCGAGAAAGCCTTTGAAGTCCAAGAGAAAAAACAAGGCTTCTCTTTGATAGAATTTATTTCAACCTGTCCGGTCCAATGGGGCATTCAGCCTTATGAAGCTACACGCTGGGCCGTGGATAACATGATTCCTTATTTCCCACTCGGTGTCTTCAAGGATGCACGTGGGGGTGAGACGGATGAATGATAGCGAAAGACTGGTTATTGCGGGTTTCGGCGGTCAGGGTGTCATGCTCATGGGACAGATTCTGGCACAGGCTGCGACCAATGAAAATCTTGAAACCGTATGGATTCCGTCTTATGGACCCGAATCACGTGGCGGCACGGCGAACTGTTTCGTCACAATCTCCAAAACGGAAATCAATGCGCCTGTGGTCACGCAAAGTGACACCCTTATCGCCATGAATCAACCCTCGCTTGAGAAATTTGAAAGCAAAGTCAAAACGGGGGGACGCGTGCTTGTCAATGCCTCACTTGTCAAAGACCACACATTCCGTGAAGACATCGAAGTCTTCAATATTCCAGTCAATGACATTGCGCTTGAACTCGGCAACCTCAAAGTCGCGAACATGATCATGCTAGGCGCCTATATTGGCGCAAGCAAGGTTTTCAAGCCTGAAGCACTCGAGACCGTCTTCAAACAAAAATTTACCGGGAACAAGGCCAAGCTTTTGGACCTTAACAAGCAGGCGCTTTTACGCGGTATGAAGGAAGTTTCCTAACCTGTATTTAGGAGGCACGTATGAGAATTCTAACAATCAACCCAGGGTCCACCAGTACCAAGGTGGCCGTATTTGAAACCAAGAAACGCATTGCAAAAGCCACCATCCGTCACAACAGTACTGAAATGCTCAAGTATGAAAGTCTCGCCGATCAACTTCCAATGCGTCAAAAAGTCATTGTGGAATTTTTACATGAATACGACATCGAACTCTCCACAATCGACGGCTTCATCGGCAGGGGTGGGCTTGTAAGACCCCTTAAAAGTGGGCTTTACAGAGTCAATGAAACTCTTGAACAGACCCTCAGGCATAACGAGTACGGCCATCATGCATCCAATCTTGGCGGCTTGATTGCCAAGTCTCTTGCAAGCAAGATGGGCAAGGAAGCTTATATAGCCGACCCCGTCGTGGTGGATGAACTCCAGGACGTTGCCCGCTTTTCAGGGCTCAATGGTGTGGAACGAAGAAGCATCTTTCACGCATTGAACCAAAAGGCGGTGGCAAGAAAATTCAGTGAAGAAGTCAATATAGAGTATGACAATCTTCAGCTGATTGTTGCGCACCTAGGCGGCGGAATTAGTGTAGGGTATCATAAGAACGGCCGCGTCGTCGATGTCAACAATGCCCTTGATGGAGACGGCCCCATGTCTCCTGAGCGCAGTGGCGCCTTACCTGTAAGTGGGGTGATAGATTTGATGGGTGACAACCCTGATGTGGAAAGTATGAAACGCATGGTCAGCAGTTATGGCGGTATGTTTTCCTACCTTAACACCAAAGACTGTGAAGAAGTCTCGGACATGATAGCTGAAGGCAGACGTGAAGCGAAAAGGGTCATGGATGCGATGGTCTATCAGATTGCGAAGGAAATCGGTGCCCTTTATGCCACCACAAAAGGGGATCTGGACGCCATTCTCTTAACGGGCGGCCTAGCCTATAACCAGGACGTGATCCAACCACTCATCGAAATGATTGACCACCTTGGTGACATTCATATCTACTCCGGTGAAAACGAACTGGAAGCACTCGCATTCAACATGCAGGCTTTTTTGGAAGGCAGAATTGAAGCGAAAGAATACTAATGCAAGGCCCGAATTTTCGGGCCTTTTTATAGCGCTTCAGGTATGCTATAATCGCGGTGAGGTGAGTGTATGAGAAACCAATCCAAGTTACGATCAGTCGCTATCATCCTATTGATGATTGTGACGGCCTTGTCATTGACAGGGATTCTCCCCAATACCTATGCAACGCCTTTGATAGTGCTATTTATCAGTGTGCTTTTCTTCGTGATAGCCTACGAATCCATTGCCCAAAACAAGTACGCATCCGCTAAACGCTTCATCATCATCGCGTTGATACTCTTTGCAGGGTCAGTGATACTTTTCGTTATCGGAAATTTTTAAAGAAATCCGAGGGATTCATCCGTATTATGGGGTGAGGTGATTTTGTGAAACCCTGTAAAATATGTTTTGAATCTTTTATTCCAAGACAGACCTTTGATACGCTGTTCACACCACAAACAACTTGCCAGTCCTGTGCGCTCTCACTTGAGAGAACCATGAATGAGAACGTGGTTCCCCTCACAGGCAACACACTCAGAATTCTCACGTTTGAACAGCCTGAGAGTGCGGCCTTCTTTCATAAAATCATGACCCGCATTCTTGAGGAAAGTCTCAGCGTGATCTTTTATGACTCGGTTGACCCTCAAGCCCTGCTTTCATGGCGCCATTTGAAAGCACTCCTCAGACCCTTGAATGTCTATCACTGTGATTTCTTGACACTCGATGCGCTTCATAAGCTTGAAAACTCCCTTGAATGAAAAATAAAAAAATTAAAGTAGTTTGATTGGAAGTGACCCCCGCTTAGTGTGTTATAATATAGTTACAATAGAATAAGGAGATGATTCTGATGATCGTAGAAGTACGTGGTAAAAACAACTTCACAGTCACAGACGCAATTGAGAACTATGCGAAGGACAAACTAGCCAAATTGGAAAAGTTCTTCAAAGAGGAACTCGATGCGGTCGTAGTCTGCAAGACCTACAATGACCACCACAAGGTGGAAGTCACCATTCCAACAAAGTACTACACCATGCGTGCAGAAGTCGGAGAAGAAGACATGTATGCCGCCATTGACCTCGCCATTGATAAATTGGAACGTCAAATCCGTAAAAACAAAACTAAAATAAACCGCAGTCTTCGTAAAAAAGAAGGGGTCTCCGACCTCTTTGATGAAACCATTGATTTAGAGGCCCTAGAAAGAGAACTTGTAGGGAAACCGGTCCGAAAGAAAGAACTTGAGCCTGATGAAATGACCACTGATGAAGCCATCACCGCCATGGAAATGCTCGGACATGATTTCTATATTTTCAAGGACACGGAAACCAAGCGACTTCACGTTTTATACCTTAGAAACGATGGAGATTATGCGGTAATAGAAACCAAATAACTTTTAAAAAATGCGCGCAAGCGCATTTTTTTTGCTTAAGGGCTCTTAACGTTTTTATAAAAGGGTCGATTATGGTATTATGTTTATGAGAAAAATGAGGTGAATAGTGTGTTAAAAAAATTATTTGATCCCGGCAGAAGACAGTTGAAACCGCTGAAAAAATTCGCGGATGAAGTCATTGTTCTGCAAGAGGAAATGAAAAGCCTTAGTGATGAGGCACTGAAAGCCAAAACTGAAGAATTCAAAGCACGTTTCAATAACGGCGAAACCCTTGAAGAATTGAAAACCGAAGCCTTTGCGGTGGTAAGAGAAGCGTCTACCCGTGTAACGGGCATGACCCCTTTCAAAGTTCAAATCATGGGCGCAGATGTCATTTACCAGGGGAACATTGCTGAGATGAAAACCGGTGAAGGTAAAACGCTGACGGCCGTCATGCCGGCGTATTTAAATGCGCTTAGTGGTGAAGGGGTTCATATCGTGACCGTCAATGAATACCTTGCCAGTCGTGAACTTGAAAGTGAAATCGGAGACCTTTTCCGGTTCCTGGGACTCACAGTGGGTGTCAATATCCGTGATCTCACCAAGGAAGAAAAAAAGGAAGTCTACAACTGTGACATTCTTTATTCGACCAACAATGAACTTGGGTTTGACTACTTGAGAGACCACATGGTCGTCCACAAGGAAGACATGGTGCAACGAAAACTCTCGTATGCCATCATTGATGAGATAGACAGCATCCTGATTGATGAAGCGCGAACCCCTTTGATTATTTCAGGAGGCGCCAAACAGACCGCCAATTTGTATCTTCAAGCCCAGGCGTTTGCGAAAATCCTCAATGAAGATGACTATGAAATCGACATCAAAAGCAAGCACGTGACGCTAACTGAAGACGGTATTCACAAAGCAGAGAAACACTTCGGTGTTACCAATCTCTATGATCTTCAGCACGTATCGCTTGTCCACCATATCAACAATGCCATCAAGGCAAACTACACCATGGAACGCGACGTGGACTATGTGGTTGAAGACAACGCCGTCGTCATCGTCGATCAGTTCACGGGGCGTCTCATGCATGGAAGGCAGTTCTCTGAAGGGGTGCACCAGGCACTTGAAGCCAAGGAAGGCGTGACCATCAAAAAGGAAACGTCCACCCTTGCGACCATCACCTTCCAAAACTTCTTCCGCATGTATGAAAAGCTTGCCGGGATGACGGGGACTGCTAAAACCGAGGAAGAGGAATTCAAGAACATTTACAACATGCTCGTGGTTCAGATTCCTACCAACGAACCCGTCATCCGCATCGATGACAGTGACGTGATCTATGCGACGATGCAAGACAAATACAAGGCGCTCGCTGATGAAATCGAAGCCCGTTACCACAAAGGCCAGCCGATGCTTGTGGGGACCGTGGCGATTGAGAGCAGTGAGCGACTCAGTGACTTGCTTAAAAAACGCGGGGTCAAACACAACGTCCTCAATGCGAAACAGCATGAAAGAGAAGCGGAAATCATTGAAAATGCCGGGAAGCAACACGCAGTCACCATTGCGACCAACATGGCCGGTCGGGGAACCGATATCAAACTTGGTGAAGGCGTCACAGAACTCGGTGGCCTGGCTGTCATTGGGACTGAACGTCATGAAGCCAGAAGGATCGACAACCAATTGAGAGGCCGCAGTGGACGCCAGGGCGACCCCGGGTATTCCAAGTTCTTCTTGTCAGGCGACGACGATCTTGTTCGCCGTTTTGGAGGCGACCGATTCAAGAAACAACTTGAATCACTCATGAGTGCACGTGGTGAAGACGATAACCGTCCTGTCAATTACAAGATATTCTCACGGTTCATCAAACGTGCCCAGCGTCAGATTGAGGGCAACAACTATGACCGCAGGAAAACCGTTCTTCAATACGACGAAGTGCTCAGAAAACAGCGTGAAGTCATCTATGGTCAACGCCGCGATGTGCTTTTGAAAGAGAACATCGAAGCCGTGGTCAAACCGATTGCGAAGCGCCATCTTGATCGCACGGTTGAAGAACACATCGACATGGAGGCCAAGAACAATCCAGTTGATACAAAAGCACTTTATGAAGCGGTTGATGGACGTATTTTAAATCCCGGACTGCTTGAAATAAGCGAGCTCTCAGAGGATAGCGAAACAAGCAAACAGGTCCTCAAGACACTGCTTGAAAAAACATTCAATGAAAAAAGAGAAGAATTCGGTGAAAAGAACTTCAACGAATTTCTAAAAGTCGTCGTCCTACGCGTCGTCGACACTTACTGGGTTCAGCATATCGATCAGATGAGCGAACTGAGACAGTCCATTGGCCTTAGAAGCTATGGACAGCAAAACCCGCTTCACGATTACCAGGAAGTCGGGTTTGGCATGTTTGAGGAGATGATTGCGACCATCGAACACGATGTGACCCGCTATATCTTCCGTGCCCGTATTCGTGAAAACCTCAAGAGGGTCCAAGTCGCCAAACCGACCGCAACCTCTTCAGGCAAGGAAGAACCCAAGAAGAAAAAACCAATTCGCACCAAGAAAGTCGGACGAAACGACCCTTGCCCTTGTGGCAGCGGCAAGAAATACAAACACTGTCACGGCCGTTAAATTCTGAGGTGAAACTATGGAACTCCATGAAATAAAAGCCAAACGCGCATCCATCGATTCAAAGATTACGGAATTGCGTGATATGCTCCACATCGACCGATTAAAAAAAGACATCGAGTCGATTGAAAAGGAAACTTACAAGAATGACTTCTGGGATAATCACGTCCAGGCTCAAAAAACCATCCGCAGACTCAAAACCCTGAAGACCAAATACAATGCCTACATGGAACTCGAAGACAAACTCGAAAACATCGATCTCGGACTTGAACTCATTGAAATGGGTGAAGATGCCCCATCACTTGAAGAAGACCTGACCGGTCTTGAAAAGACCCTTGAATCCTTTGAGACCATGGTGTATCTTTCAGATAAGAACGACGATTTGAATGCCATCATTGAAATCCATCCGGGCGCTGGGGGTACTGAATCCCATGACTGGGCGGAGATGCTTTATCGCATGTATTACCGTTACGCTGAAAGCAAGGGGTTCACCGTTGTTGTCAATGATTATCTCTCAGGCGGCGAAGCCGGCATCAAGAGTGCGACGCTCTCTATTTCCGGAACCAATGCCTTTGGGCTATTGAAAGCCGAACGCGGGGTGCACAGACTCGTGCGTATTTCACCCTTTGATGCCTCAGGAAGAAGGCATACGAGCTTCGCGAGTGTCAATGTCGTGCCTGAAGTCGATGAGACCATTGAAATCGATATCAAGGACAATGAACTTAAAATTGATACCTTCCGTTCAAGTGGGGCCGGGGGTCAGAGTGTCAACACTACGGACTCTGCGGTACGCATCACCCACTTGCCAAGCAAAATGGTCGTCAGTTGTCAAAATGAACGCTCCCAGATCAAAAACCGTGAACAGGCGATGAAAATACTCAAAGGGAAACTTTATCAGCGTGAACTTGAAAAACAGCAGGAGGCTTTGAGTGAACAGCGCAACACGGATACCTCAAATGCATTCGGCTCACAAATTCGCTCATATGTGCTTCACCCCTATACCATGGTCAAGGACCATCGTACCAATGAAGAAATGGGCAACGCCCAAAAAGTTTTGGACGGTGACATCGATCCGTTCATACGCGCGTATCTGAGAATGCATGCCAAGGAGGCTTCGAGTGATGAAAGCATCTCTTAATACCCATTCGCTCCTACAGCGCTATTTTTATATTTCCATAGGCATTCTGCTTATGGTCGTGGGCTTTTATTATTTCATTCTGCCCGCGTCTTTGGTCATTGGCGGGGTCAGTGGTGTGGGCGTGCTTTTCAGTGAACTCTTGGACATCCAGGTGTCTTTGGTCGTGCTCATACTCAATGTGATTCTACTTGGACTTGGCTGGCTCATGCTGGGACGAAAATCGTTTATCAGAAGTATTTACGGATCCTTGTTGTTTCCGTTTTTCATATTTTTATTCGAAACGTTTTCCCCTATGCTTTCCATGCCTGATGACTTTTTGCTTTATGTCACCTTTGGAGGATTTTTCCTCGGACTTGGGTTTGGCATTGTCATCAAATATGGGGGTACAAGTGGGGGCACGGACATTCCAATCAAGATTTTGAGTCGGTACCTCGACTTGCCTCTGAGTACTTCCATTTATCTTGTGGATGGATTGATTATTGTCTCGGGTATTGTCGCATTTTATGCTGAAAGTGGCATCTCGCTTGGGCTTTATGCGATTTTGACGACTGTGATTGCAGGCAAAATCGCGGACTTCGTAGTCGCAGGCACCAACATGCTCAAGGCGGTGCACATTATCACCGACCATCCAAGACGCATCAAACGCCTCATTTATGAAAAAATAGACCGTGGGGTCAGCCTTGTACCCATTGAAGGCGGTTACCACGAAAGTGAAAAAATCATGCTTGTCTCGATTATTACAAGAGATGAGTACTACACCATCAAGAACATCATTGCAAAAGAGGACCCAGAAGCGTTTGTGTTTGCAAGCCCGGCTACAGAAATCCAGGGCGATTTTTCCAAACGGTTGGAGGATTGATTGAAATGAAAAAACGGCTATTTTTGACATTTGCACTCATAGTCAGTGTACTCACACTCGCCGCTTGCAACGTACCGGATTTCTCAGGCAACGGGACTGACAGTGATAAAGCGGCTATTTTCGAGGAAGCCATGGAGGCCCTTGAAGACAGCCATTACAAGGAACCTTCACGCGATGAACTATATCAAGGCGCCATCGAAGGCATGTTTGACGCCCTCGATGATCCTTATTCGCAGTATTTTTCACAAGAGGACTATGAGCGTTTCCATGACAGCTTGTCCGAATCGTTCGTAGGCATCGGTGTCAGTGTGGAAAACGTGGATGGCACCGTCATCATCAGGAAGGTATGGGCGGATTCCCCAGCTATGGAAGCAGGCCTTCAACCGGGTGATGCGATTACCCATATCAACGGTGAATCCTATGAAGACAAATCCTACTACGAAACCGTAGCGGACGTTCAAGGAGAAGAAGGCACGACCGTGGAAGTCGGAGTTTCGAGGGTTGGGGTCAAAGAGTCCATCACCTTTGAAATGACACGCGAGGAAATCGAGAACCCCACAGTGGTATCCGATCTCATCGAACAAGATGACCAGACAATCGGTGTGATTGAAGTCCATAGCTTCGGCGGCGAGACATTCTCAAGATTCAAAGCCGTGGTGGATAATTTCGAATCCAAAGACATTGACGGTCTCATCATAGATTTGCGTGACAATGGTGGCGGGTATTTGGCGACCGTCAACCGCATGCTTGACATGTTTCTTACTACAGGCGACCTCCCCATGTTCACCATTGAACAAAGAATTGATGGCGAATGGGTCACTCAGCCCTACGAAGCCACTGAAAGTGAAAGAAAGAGCTACGACATTCTCACCATCGTCAATGGCTTTTCCGCAAGTGCTTCAGAAGTCTTTGCGGCAGGCATGAAGGAAAAAGGTGGGTATGACGTGCTCGGGATGGATACCTTTGGCAAAGGGACCATGCAGTCCAGTGATGACTTGGAACCATACAGTGAAGACGAGTTGCACATTTCAAGAGGCCGTTGGTTGACGCCTGAGGGGAACTGGGTGGATCCCGATATGGGAGACATCAAAGCCATCAGCCCGACAATCAAGGTGGAACAGAATCCGCTTTTCACAGGGTACAACGTTTATCTAAGCGAAGGGGAGACACTGGAATTCGACACGGTCTCACCTCGTATTGAAAACGCTCAGAGAATACTGAACGCCCTTGGCTACAGTATCAGAAGTGATGGCTACTTCGACGATGAGACGCAAAACGCCGTGAGTGATTTCCAAGCCAACAATGGGTTGAATGAAACCGGCATTATCAATGCGACCACCGCTTCGAAGCTTTCGGAATTCTTTTACGAATACCGTACTGACAAGGCCAACGACACCCAATATCAAGCGGCATTGGATTATTTCTTGCAATGATTGATATTACAAAGCTGAAGGCGTCTGGCAAGCTTTATGAACTGACACTCAAAGATGAATCAGGTACCATAGAGACATTCAAGGTGCACCCCGATACCGTGGTGCACCACCATCTTTTCAATAAGAAAACGCTCACTGAAAACCAAGTGAAAACACTGAAGACGGAAAACGCTTCCACTTTACTCAGTGAAAAGGCCCTTGACTACCTCAGTAGAAAGGACTATTCAAGGGCGGGGCTCAAAAAGAAACTCGCCCTCCACGGAAACAGTGAAGTGGTGGAATCCACCTTGGACTACTTGGAAAAAGTTGGGTATCTCAATGATGACAAGGCGCTTGATAACCTTGTCGAAGCCATGTGGGAATATTCACTGAAGGGCCCGGGTGCCATCAAGGACAAGGCGCTCCGAGAAAACTTCAAGGAAAGTGCTATCGATGCCCGTCTTTGTCCCTACAAGGAAGCGTCGCTTGATAAGAGACTGACACAGTTCATCAAGAAGACGTATCCGGCTTATGCGCGTTACCCCAAAAGAAAAGTCAAGGAAAAACTTCTCAGGCAATGCCTTTCCAACGGGTATGAAGCGGACACTGCACGCCAGGTAATTGAGCAGTTCGTAGCCACACTCAACACTCAGTCAATGGAAGAGACACTGCTTTCAAAGCGCGTGGAAAAGCTTAAAGACCGCTACGATCTGAGTGATTTCAAAAGCAAAGGCAAACTGATACAGAAACTGATGCGTGAAGGCTTTGAATATGAAGCCATCAAGAATTTACTGAAATGAGGGATAGGCATGAAACAATTTCCAGCAGATACCATGTATTATTTTCACAACGGTGAGCTCACCAATGCATACGACTATTTCGGAGCCCACCTGATCAAGGAAAACGGCACCATCACGAAAACACGGTTCACAGTGTATGCACCGAATGCGTCGGCTGTACACGTGATAGGCAGCTTCAATGATTACATCCCAGGCGCGCATATGTTGAAGCGAATTGATGAAGCGGGTGTCTTCAGCCTTGATATCAAGAAAAATTTAAAGGACAAACCTTACAAGTACATCATAGAAGCTTCGTCCGGTCAGTGGTTATACAAAAGTGACCCGTTTGGGTTTTACCATGCCCTTCGTCCCGATACGAACTCAATCGTCGTGGACAGGGATATCTATACGTGGAAAGACAGTACGTTCATGGAAAAAAGGAAACACGAGGCACCTTATGAGCGCCCCATGAACCTCTATGAATTGCATGTAGGGACCTGGATGCAAAAACCCAACGGAGACTTTCATACCTACAGTGAACTGGTGGATCACTTGATTCCCTATCTCAAGAGCCATCATTATACCCACGTTGAACTCATGCCAATCATCGAGCACCCCTTTGATGGTTCATGGGGGTATCAGGCGACTGGCTTTTACGGGGTCACGTCCCGCTATGGCAGTATCGGCGACTTCAAGTATTTTGTGGACCAGTGCCACCAAAACAACATTCGCGTGATTCTTGACTGGGTACCTTCACATATCTGCAAGGACGCACACGGCCTTCATATGTTCGATGGCGCTCCTCTTTTCGAATACGAAGATCCCTCCATGCGTGAAAATGTGGGATGGGGCACGGCGAATTTGGACCTTGGAAAAGGCGTAACCCAAAGCTTCTTGATTTCCTCAACCCTTTATTTCATGCGTGAATTCCATATTGACGGCTTCAGAGTGGACGCGGTCTCCAATATATTCTATTACCACGGGGATCCTTCACAAGGTGAAAGCGAAGGGGGTCTTACATTCCTGAAAAAACTCAGTAAGACGCTGTTCGCCCACCATCCTCATGCCTTGTTGGTAGCGGAAGATTCGAGTGCTTACCCGAAAGTCACCCATCCCCTTGAACACGGCGGGGTCGGCTTCAACTACAAATGGAACATGGGCTGGATGAACGATACCCTCAAATACTTTGAACTGGACCCTGTTCACAGGAAATACCATCATGACTATCTGACGTTTTCTCTGATGTATGCCTTCAGTGAAAACTACATTCTTCCCTTCTCTCACGATGAAGTGGTCCATGGGAAGAAATCACTCGTAGACAAGATGCCGGGGGATTATTGGCAAAAATTCGCAAACTACCGCGCCCTCATAGGGTATTTGCATACGCATCCGGGAAAACCATTGATGTTCATGGGCGGAGAATTCGCCCAGATGCACGAATGGAAAGACCACACGGAACTCGACTGGCATCTGCTTCAATACCCCATGCATGATTCAGCCAACCGTTTCAACAAGGCGATGAACCAACTCACCATTCAAGAACCCGCCCTTCATGAGTTGGACCATCAAAGCGAAGGGTTTCAGTGGATTGACGCCGATAACAGGGATTATTCCATCTTTACGTTTCTGCGCTATGCAAAAAACAAAAAAGACTTTGTGGTCGTCGCGCTCAATCTGACGCCGCAAGTGCACCATGATTTCAGAGTCGGGGTGCCTAAAAAAGGCTATTACAATGAACTTATAAACAGTGATTATGCCACATATGGGGGATCCGATATCTACAACGGACTTCCCCTTGAAAGTGAAAAAATTCCGATGCACGGATTCAAGCACTCCATTCGCATGGAACTCTCACCCCTGTCTGTCACCATCTTAAAGTGGGAGGCCAAGCATGAAGACTAGAGCACTCGCGATGGTGCTTGTAGGGGGGCGGGGTTCCCGCTTGCACCCGATAACGAAAAGAAAAGCCAAACCGGCGGTGAGTTTTGGTGGCAAGTACAAACTTGTTGATTTCGTGCTTTCAAATCTTACCAATGCCCATCTCACCACGGTTGGGGTCGTCACGCAATATGAACCCTACAGCCTCATGAATTACATTCAACACGGCGCTACGTGGGACTTGGACATTCCCGATGGGGGCATCCATTTCCTTACGCCCTATACGTCTTATGAAGGCGATCAGTGGCAAAAAGGCACCGCCCATGCCGTACGGCAGCATCAGTATTTCATCGATCACTACAACCCTGAGTACGTACTGATCCTCTCAGGTGACCACATCTACAAAATGGATTACAACAACCTGATTGACGCCCATGCGAAAAGCGGGGCCCACATGACCATGGGGGTCTTTACGCCTAACGATTCCCTTAAGCGTTATGGGGTCGTCAATATCGACAGTGAGGGCAAGGTCACGGACTTCGAGGAGAAACCGGCTACCCCTAACGCCCATGCCTACGCATCAATGGGGGTGTATGTGTTTACCCAGGAATGCCTCAAAAACATTCTCAATGACGAAACCCAGGAAGAATTCGATTTTGGCAAAGACGTCATCCCCAAAGCTTTAAGAGAAAACTACGATGTGAGAACGTATAGGTTTGATGGGTATTTCAGAGACGTTGGAACCATTGAAAACCTCTACAAGACAAACATGGACTTGCTAGATCACCCTGAATACCTCAAACTCAATGACTACAACCATCTGCCACTTTTCACCCGTTCAAGCGACATGCCACCGCATCATGTCATGCGCCATGATCTCATCAAAACGAGTCTTATCTCTGATGGGTGCCTGGTGAGTGGCACGGTCATTCATTCCATCCTCTCCAATGGCGTTACCATCAAGGAAGACGCACACATTGAGGATTCGCTTATTTTCTCCAGTGCGGTCGTGGGTGAAAATTCCGTGGTCAAAAACGCCATCGTACTGGAAGACACCATCATTTTGCCCAATACGGAACTCGTGTTTGACGAAGTGACTGTCATAGACAACGAAACACTTTGGGCGCTTGGAGGTGAAGGCAATGATTGACATGCTCGTCATCATCGATGCATCGCACCGTGATGCATTTGACAAACTGACCCTTCACAGAACCCCGGGGGCACTGCCTTTTGCCGGGAAGTACCGATTGATTGATTTTACCCTGTCAAACATCAAGAATGCCGGGGTCATCAACGCGGCGATTTTCCCCTTGGGCAATTACCGCTCCATGCAAGACCACGTGGGAAGTGGGAAACGCTGGAACCTTGACCGACGCAATGACGGACTCTTCATCCTACCGCCCAAAAACATGCTCTTGCCGGGCGAAGAAATGCTGTCCTTTCAGCGGATGCACGAACACATTGAATACTTCAGACGAAGCCCTCAAAAATACGTGATGATCACCCCGCCTTCAATTGTATGGAACACGGATATTGAAAAACTACTTGATGCTCACAAGGCATCCAGGGCTCACATCAGTGAAATCATGCACGGAGGAAAACGCCTCAAGACCTTCATTATAGAAAAAAGACTGCTACTCAACTACATTCTTGAATACGATATGATTCCTTATAAAACCCTCAAGGATCTGATTGTAGATCCCAAGATAGACAAGAACATGATTGACCATGAAGGCTACACTTCCATGATCACCAACCCCTATGTCTATCTCAAAAGCAACCTGGATATGCTCAAGTTTGAAATAGGGAAAACCATCTTTTCAAATGACTATCCGATTATCTCCAAAGAAAAACCCGCACCCCCCACCTTTTACGGCCATGACGCACGGATTGCCAACAGCATGATATCCAGTGGCACATCGGTGTATGGAACCGTTGAGAATTCCATCATCGGACGCGATTGCATCATACAAAAGAAAAGCGCCATCAAAAACAGCGTCATCATGAACAACTCCGTGATTGAAGAAGGGGTTCAGCTCAACAACGTCATTTTGGACAAAGGCACCGTCGTCAAACAAAACACCGTACTCGAAGGTACGCCAATCAACCCCTTCGTCACCCAAAAAGAACAAATCATCACCGACCACAGCGGGCTCAAAGTGCTCATGGTCGCAAGCGAAGTACACCCCTACGCCAAGACAGGTGGCCTCGCCGACATTACCGGTGGTTTGTCACGCGCCCTTTCAAAAAAAGGCATTGAAGTGAGTGTAGCGATTCCCCTTTACAAAAGCGTAAAGGAGAATTACCACGAAAGCTATCAATTCGTCACCAGCCATACAACCGAATACAAGGGAGAAAAACAGGAAGTCAGAGTCCATGTGCTATACAAAAGCAAGGTCAAATACTACTTCCTTGAAAACTTCAAGTACTTTGAAAGACCCTCCCTTTACGGCTATGAAGATGACTGTGAACGCTTTTCATTTTTCAACATCGTGCTTGAAGAAGTCATGGATTCCCTTGATGACTTCGATCTTTTACACCTGCACGACTGGCAGGCAAGCCTCATGCCCGTGCTTATGAAAGTGAAACGGAAAAAACCTCTCAAATCCGTTTTGACCATTCACAACATCGACTACCAGGGCCTATGCAATCCTGAGGTGTTGTCCGGGCGGGTCATGCCTTTTGAAAGCGAACGTCTCAACTTCCTTGAAATCGGCATTGCGGAGGCCACGCGCATCACCACCGTGTCTCCGACTTACCGTGAGGAACTGCGTCACGAGTACTACGCCAAGAACCTTACTTACCCCCTTGCAAGACGCGACCGCGATTTTTACGGAATTCTAAACGGAATCTCCAGCAAACACCGCCCCATCAAGGATCCGCTCATCTTGTCGAAATACGATGTGAACGACACCTTCCCAAAAACCGAAAACAAGCTTTTCTTGCAAAGGAAAATGAAACTTTCCATGGGTGTACGCAATTTCGTAGTGGCGATGGTGAGCCGCATCACCGAACAAAAAGGCTTCAACCTCATACTTGAAGCGATGGACCATTTCCTGGAAAAACACGACACCGTTCAGTTCGTGTTGCTTGGCACAGGCGATGAATCCATTGTGGAACGTCTGAAGATACTCAAAGACGCCCACCCCACTCAAATCAGCCTCAATATTGGCTATGATTCCGCCGTACCGAATTACCTCTATGCAGGCGCAGATTTATTTCTGATGCCCTCAAGGGTCGAACCGTGTGGCCTGGGACAGATGATTGCGATGCGGTATGGAACGCTTCCTCTGGTTCACAAAACCGGTGGACTCGCCGACAGTGTTGAGCCATATGACCCCATTTCCAAACAGGGAACCGGGTTCATGTTTGACACTTTTGAAGTCGAGGCTCTTGAAAATACGCTCGAGAATGCGTATCATGTATACTTGGAAGAAAAAGATGTATGGAAAAGCATGGTAAGACGTGCTATGCAAGTGGACTTCAGCCTTGATACTCAGGCGCAGAAAATGCTTGAAATCTATCAAACGCTGTTCAATGAATAAATACGAACCAGAAAGGAGTGACGGATTCGTCCGTCAAATACTTATGACAAACACATTCAAAGAAAAAAAAGCATTCAAGGAGGCGTTTAAAAACCGCCTTCACGATCACTACCTCGTCACCCTCGAAGAATCAAGCCCCAGACAACGCTACCACGCGCTGGGTGAAATCGTTTTCGAGGAAATTGCCGATGTATGGGTCAACCATAAGAATTTCCTTGAGAAAAACACGCCGAGAACCCTACACTATTTCTCCATGGAGTTTCTCATGGGACGCCTCATCACCAACAACCTTGAAAACCTTGGTCTGAGAAAATTCACAGAAGACGCCTTCAAGGACCTTGGACTCGATCTCTACGAGATTGAGCACCATGAAGTCGACGCCGGACTTGGGAATGGCGGACTCGGTCGCCTCGCCGCCTGTTTCCTAGATTCCATTGCCTCACTCGGCTTAGCGGGACACGGCAACGGTATTCGTTACCGCTACGGGTTCTTTGAACAGGAATTCAAAAATGGCTTTCAGGTTGAAAAACCCGATGACTGGCTCAAAAACCGCTATGTCTGGGAAATTCGCCAGGAAGAAGAAGCCATTGAAATTCCATTCGCAGGCACCGTACATCATGAAAATGGTGAAGCCATCCACACCCCCTCTGAAAAAATCATGGCCGTGCCTTACGACGTGCCGATTGTGGGCAATGACAACGGCGTTGTCAACCATTTGAGACTTTGGAGCGCTGAACCCACAGACGTCTATCCAGGCGACAAGCATCCGTTTGACTATGAAAGCGAAGTCAGACAAATCAGTGGGTTCCTTTACCCCGATGACACCACCCGTGAAGGCAAGATACTCAGAATCAAACAACAGTATTTCTTCAGTGCCGCTGGTGTAAGAGACATCATCAAAAAACACCTTGAAACCTATGAGACTCTCGACAACTTTGCAGAGAAGCACGTGCTACAAATCAACGACACCCACCCGGCCCTTATCATTCCTGAAATGATGAGACTTCTGGTGGATGAACATAAATATTCCTGGGATGACGCCTGGGCCATGACACAAAAAACCTGCGCCTACACCAACCATACAATCCTTGCAGAAGCGCTTGAAAAATGGCCTAAAAACATCATTCAACCCGTCCTCCCAAGAATCTATCAGATCATCGAGGAAATCGACAGACGCTTCCGTCTTCACCTTGAAACCGTCCATGGCAATGATCACGAGAAAAAGGAATCCCTCGCGATCATCAGCAACGACGAAGTCCGCATGGCGCATCTATCCATCGTAGGCTCATTTTCAGTCAATGGCGTCGCCGCGCTTCACACGGATATCCTCAAGAACTATGAAATGAAGGATTTCTTCAAACTCTATCCCAAGAAATTCAACAACAAGACCAACGGCATCACCCACCGTCGCTGGCTCAAACACATCAACCCTGAACTTTCAAGCATCCTCGATGAAGTAAGCGACAACTGGGTCAAGAAACCTGTTGAACTTGAAAAGCTCATGGAAAAAGTGGACGACAAGTTGACCCACAAGGCCTTCCATAAAATGAAAAAAGCCCACAAGGAAACCCTTCGAGCGCGTATCATGGAAGAACAGGGCATTGACATCGATCCCGATTCCATCTTCGATGTACAAATCAAACGTATGCATGAATACAAGCGCCAGCTCATGAATGCCATCCATATCATGATGGTCTACAACCGCTTGAAGCGCGACCCTGAATACCGCAAAAATTACGTGCCTCACACCTTCATCTTCGGTGCGAAAGCCGCCGCAGGGTATCACTTTGCGAAGAAAGTCATCAAACTCATCAACACCATCGGCATGCGCATCAATGACGACCCTGATACGAAAGACCATCTCAAAGTCGTCTTTGTTGAAAACTACAACGTGACCTACGCCGAACAGATCATTCCCGCAAGTGACATCTCAGAACAGATTTCAACCGCCTCAAAAGAAGCGAGTGGCACAGGGAACATGAAACTCATGATGAATGGCTCACTCACCATCGGAACCCTTGATGGTGCGAACGTGGAAATTGCGGACCTCGTAGGCAGGGACAACATTGAAATATTTGGTATGGACAGTGACGAAGTCAACCGTCTGTATGCCGAAGGTGGGTACAACCCCAAAGCGATCTATGATGAACATGACGACGTTCGTGAAGCCATCGATCAGTTGACCAACGGCTTTTTGACAGATGACAGGGGCTTGTTTGATGACATTCGAAACACCCTTCTTTATGAAGACCGTTTCTTCGTCCTCAAGGATCTCAAAGCCTATCAATTGGCGCATGCGAATCTGAACACCTACTACAAGAACAAAGACGCATGGACCAAAAGCGCCCTCATCAACATCGCGAAAAGCGGCTACTTCTCAAGTGACCGTACCATTGAGAACTATGCGGATGACATCTGGAAAATCAAACCGATCAAATAATTGCACATTGAAGGAGGCGCCGCATGAGCGACACTAAAAGACTCACTACGCTTGCCATACTATCAGCTCTTGGGGCTGTACTCATGCTTTTTGAAATTCCTTATCTCATCATGGCCATCGACGTCAGTGATGTCGTCGTGCTGATTGCGTTTTTCCTCTTTTCATGGAAGGAAGCCGCATTCGTAGGGATCATGAAAGCCCTCGTCCACTTGCTTTTCAAGGGGGCGGTGGGCCCCATGGCAGTGGGGCAGATTACGGCGTTTCTGGCCTCCATTTCCTATGTAATAGGCTTGAGCCTCACCATTCAGTTTGGCATTCACAGAAGAAGTCTGCAATCACTTGTGACCATTTTAATGGTGACATTCATTATGAGCGTGGCGAATTATTTTTTCATCACGCCACTTTGGTTCGGCGCTTTGAGTGTATGGCATCTCGGGTTTGACGTCACGCCAGCGTCTTTTGGCATCGACGGTCTGTCTGGGGGCTACCTTACCGCCATCATTTTGGTCTATGTTCCATTCAATATTCTGAAGGGAACGCTGGTTCTTGGCCTTTATCACATCATCCGCCGTGCGACCATCGCCTATTTGGAATAGATTAGAAAAAAAAGTAATAAAATTGTATTATGGCTAAAGAATGGTATTCTATTCACAGAACAACCAAGGAGGTTATTACTTTAATGAAATATGAAAATGAATTTTATGTTACAGGCGCAAAAGTCGGCAAGCAGGCACCGCGTTTCGAAATGGAAGCCGTCATGCCTGAAGGTCAGGCGACTGAGCGCTTTGGCAAGATTACACTTGATGAATACCTGAGTGAAGACAAATGGGTGGTGCTTTATTTCTATCCCCTTGACTTCACATTCGTATGTCCTACAGAAATACAGGAGTTCAACAAACTCAATAAACAATTTGAAGCCCTTGGTGCGAAACTCATCGCGGCTTCAACCGACAGCAAGTTTTCACATCTTGCCTGGCAGGAACAAGGGGATCTTGGCAAACTCAACCATGTACACGCCAGCGACAACACCCACACCGTCAGTGAAGCCTACGGCATCCTTGATGATGAAATGGGCGTCGCATGGAGAGGCACATTCTTCATCGCCCCTGATGGAACACTCAAAGCCGCTCATGTAAACCATGGTGAAGCGGGAAGAAACGTCAATGAAGTACTTAGAACCCTTGAAGTACTCAAAAACGAAGCCGAAGGCAAACTCGTCCCTTGCGGATGGAACCCCGGTGAAGAGTTCATCGACGACTAAATTCAAATAAAACTGTGCATTCTGATACAATCCCCTTAAAGTTGAACTGCTTTAGGGGGATTTTCTTATGCAAGAAACTCAAGAATCAGGAAAGAAACAAATTGAAAAATCCGATGCACTGCACTTTATTGGAACCCAAACCCCATAAAGTTCTTGAACCATGTTTATAAACGGCGAAGGCTATTTATAAACATGGTTTTTCCTTTTATAGGTGAAATAGGCAAATATCGGATTGTAAAATCAAGGGTTTGTTCGCAATCAAATCAAGTAAGAAATAGAGGCTTCAAGCGTTTCAAGCCTTTTTAGAAAAACGTATTTTTTATTGAAATATAGCGGGTTATAAGTTATAATACAAATGTTTTAAGAAAAAAAATGAAAAGGGTGTGAATAACGTGAACAAGCGCTATTTAAAATGGTTGAACGAACCGACTTTGGATAAATCTCTCCTGGACGAACTCAAGAATCTGAATGAGACTCAAATCGAAGAAGCGTTCTACAAACATCTTGATTTCGGTACAGGCGGTATGCGTGGTGTGGTAGGCGCTGGTACGAACAGGATGAACATCTACACAGTGCGCAAAGCGGCGCACGGCTATGCGCGCTTTTTAATGACACACTATGAAAATGCAG
>JAGYML010000010.1 GCA_018400615.1 bacterium
CATCAGACCACCTATTTGTTCAGTGCGACAGGGCATGTCATGGACAACGCGAAGCGTCTGCTCAAAATGATGTATTTTCCTGAAATCACTGAAGAAGGCGTGGAAAAAGAAAAACCAATCATACAAGAAGAACTCAACATGCATGGAGATGATCCTTACTACCATGCGCACCGTGCCCTTCTTAACAACATGTATACCCACCATCCATTGCGGGATGAAGTGCTCGGCAGCAAGGAAAGCATCAATGCAATGAGCAAAGACGCGCTTATGTCAATGCATGAAGCCTACTACACCCCTGAAAACACTCAAGTCATCATCGTGGGAGATGTGGATCCGGGTGAAGTTGAGAAAACATTGAATGAAACCATTGATATGCCGAAAAAAGCAAAGACAAAGCCCCTGCTCATTAAAAAAGAGCTTTCTCCAAGCGTCAACACGCCCTACGAGACACAACACTACGATATGGAAACCCCTTTGCTCATGATGGGCTTCAAACTAGGTCCTGAGACCTTTGCAGGCCCCCACCCGATCAAGGAGTTCCTCAAATACTCCATCGCCCTTGAAACCGTCTTTTCAACGTCGTCCCAAGCATACGAGTCTCTTTTGGAAAAAGGCCTTGTCAATGATGCATTTGGGGTGGATGTCATTCTTGAAAAATCCTATGCCCACGGTCTGTTGTTCGCTGAAACAAAGGATGTCGAAACGTTGAGACATGCCTTGCTTGAAATCCTCAGATCCGCCAAGGAAGCGGGTGTGATGGAAGAGGATTACCGTCGTGTGAAAAGAAAAATGATTGGGCATCACATTACCGCATTTGACCGACTTGAAAGTCTCGCCTCAGAAATCAATGACTACCTGCAATTCGACTTGTATTATCACGACCTTCCCTCCTTGCTTGAATCCGTGGAACTTGAAGACGTCAATCAGGCATTGAGAAGTATCAAAGAAGATACAGTAGCCTTTTTCGGTGGATTGCCCAAAACCTGAGACATTAAGGGTTTCAAACGACAGTACTTTTTAGTATAATGAACTGTTAAGGAAAGGGCTGTTAGCATGGACGATAGATTAAAGCAATTTCAGACAAGAAAATCACGGGTGGAGTCCACCATCATACTGGGTGTTCTTACCCTGGTTGTATCCGCATTGCTGTTTGTGTTTGACGGTCCGACTGTCCTGGTGGTTGCCACAGTCATCGTTGGCGCAATCACCGTGTTTTTCGGCTATTCAAGCTTTGTCACGGTCCAAGATGATTTCAAACAGTCCGTTTTGAAGGAATTGCTTGAGGACAGTGTGGATAATGGATACTATGATCCCAAACAAGGCCTCAGCGAAACCCAGGTTTATCAAAGTGAGGCTTTGAGCAAAGCGGACCACTTCAAGAGTGAAGATTTTCTCAGTGGTTCAATCATGGGGGTTTCATTCGTATCAAGTGATGTGTTTTTGATGCGTCTTCAGACCATTTCCACAGGGAAAAGCACCACAACCACCTATGTACCTTATTTTACGGGTCGGGTATTCAGTTTTGAGTTTAACAAGACCTTTGAGGGCGCCTTGCAGGTCTTGGAAGAGGGCAAACCACAAACGCAGCGACCCTATAAGACCCTTGAAATGGAATCCGATGCTTTCAACGACCGCTTTAGAATATTTGCGACGAATGACCATTCGGCCTTTTATGTCCTGACACCGCATATGATGGAAGCCCTTATGAAAATCGAGAACAATCATCCCGGCAAGCTTTCATTCAGCTTTGTGAACAGCAAGTTCTTTGTGGCCATCAACAATGATTTAAATACGTTTGAACTGAAGATGTTCCGCCCCATTAACCAGACCTCTCTGGAAGCGTTCAAAAAGGACCTTGCGATCCTTCATGACATCGTCACAACCCTAAAACTCAACAGAAAGATATTCGAGAAAGAAACCTTTGATTTTACACAATCCTGAAGCTAAGTTCAATAAAGCGGGCGAATTTCCATTCCCCCGCTTTTTTATAGTAATAAACTGAGTCTGTGGTTTCCAAAAAAGCGCCCCCCAATAAAGCCAGTGCGCGAATGCACAGTGCATTCTGGCTTTTAATTGACTATCCTTAAGTTATTACAAGGAGGAGATACAATGGTCAATCAAGTAATCTTGGTAGGAAGACTCGTTTACGATCCGGAACTCAGAGAACTCGAAAATGGTACGAAAGTCGCAACGGTCACGCTGGCATTGCAAAGAAGTTTCAAAAGTTCCAAAAGCGGGACGTATGAAACAGATTTTATTCGTTGCACGCTTTGGAGTGGCATTGCGGAAAACACGGTTCAGTACTGTAAAAAAGGCTCAACCATCGGGGTCAAGGGACGTCTTCAGCAAAAAGTGTTTGAATACGACGAAGAAAAATCATTTTCCTATCCCGAAGTCATCGCTGAAAAAGTGACATTCATCAGTCCCAAGCCCAAGGAATCCTAATAAACTAACGTCCGAGAGGGCGTTTTTTATTGAATGGCCCGTGCTAAGAATGCCCGCCATATGGTATACTGTAAGTGATAGGAGGCTGTTTATGAAAACATATCAGGATTTTTTAAGACATATATTGAACCACGGAAAAGAGAAGCGAGACCGAACAGGCACCGGCACCCTTTCAACCTTTGGCTATCAGATGCGTTTTGATTTGAGTGAAGGGTTTCCTTTGCTTACGACGAAAAAAGTACACTTTAAAAGCATCGTTCACGAACTTTTATGGTTTATTCAAGGCGATACCAATATCCGCTATTTGGTGAAAAACGGCGTTCGCATATGGAATGAATGGCCGTATCAGACTTACAAGAAGAGTGATGCATTCCAAGGTGAAAGCATGAAAGCATTCGTACAAAAAATCAAGGAAGATGAAGCTTTCGCAAAAAAATGGGGAGACCTTGGACCGGTGTATGGCAAGCAGTGGCGTAATTTCGAGGGCAAGACACGAAGCGTCGATCAGTTGAAATGGCTGCTTGAGGAAATGCAATCCAATCCGCATTCACGCAGGCTGATCATGAACAGTTGGAATCCTACTGAAATTAGTGACATGGCGCTCCCACCCTGCCATATGATGGTACAGTTTTATATCAATGAGGGTGTGTTGTCGGCGCAATTGTATCAAAGAAGTGCGGATGCCTTTTTGGGCATTCCCTTCAACATAGCGTCCTATGCACTGTTGACCATGATGATGGCCCATGTGTTGGATTTGAAACCAGGCACATTCGTGCATTCAATCGGGGATGCCCATATTTATCATAACCATATGGAACAAGTCAAAACACAGCTTGAAAGAACCCCGAGGCCTTTGCCTACAGTCACGTTTGATGAACCCCTCAAGAGCCTCTTTGACTTCAGTTATGACACCATACACCTGAATGATTACGATCCTCATCCCCCTTTGAAAGGCAAGGTGAGCGTATGAGCCTTTCCATTGTGGTAGCCATGGATGAAAATCGCTTGATTGGGAAAGACAATGCCATCCCCTGGCATTACAAACGTGATTTGAAATATTTCAAAAAACTTACCACCCATCATAAAGTCGTGATGGGGCGAAGAACGTTTGAATCGATTGTCAGTACGCTTGGCGCCCCCCTTCCCAACAGGGAAAACATCGTACTGAGCCGTACGAAGGAAACACTGAAAGGCGCCACGATTATCCGTGACGCCAGTGCGTATTTTTCACAAGCCATGGATGAAGATGAGGAGATTTTCGTCATTGGCGGCGCCAGAATCTACGCGCTTGCCCTTCCTTATGTTTCCAAGCTTTACATAACTCATATCGAAGGGGAATATGAAGGCGATACACATTTTCCAGACATTGATTTTTCCATGTTCAAGAAGACGAAAGAAGACGCTGAGGGTCCACTGACCTTTACGGTATATGAGAGGAGTATCGACTGATGACTTTGGCATTCTTACTATTTTGGGCAGGCTATACAGTCCTTTTCAGTTGGCTTTTGACAGACTTCACTTTGACACCGCTCAATGCCTTGATAGGGTTTGGGAGTTTTCTCATCAGTTTTGGGCTTGGGGTTGTCACCGTCTTCATTCCCTACGTCTTTTATGGACGCTTTGGCGATAAAGACAGGACTCTGGATCCAAAAGCGCACCGCTTCATTGGTCTCATTCTTCCACTCATCATCAGAATTCTCAGATTGAAAGTGCATGTAAGCGGACAGGAAAACATTCCAAAAGGTCATTTCATAATGCTTGGGAATCACCAGAGTTACTATGAAATCGTCGTCATCAAGCATTTGATTGAGCATCCCATGATCTTCATGGCCAAAAGACCAGTATTTGGTTGGCCCGTTATTGGACACTGGGCCAAACTCATTGGCAACGTACCCATCGACAAATTGGCAGACAGAAGTGCCGCTGAAGCGATTATCAAAGGCATCAAGCAATATAAAAGAGGGGCCATCGTCACCATCTTCCCAGAAGGTAAAAGAAGTTTTTCAAATTCGATGAACCCAATGAAACCCGGAGCCTTCAAACTGGCGACCAAACCCAAAGCGCCCATACTGCCCTTCACCATCCACAACTTCCACAAGACCTGGAAAGGCTGGCCTTTCAAGAGAAACCATGTGCATATCCATTTCCATGAAGTCATCAAACCCAAGTTCTATGAGGACATGAATACGGTCGAACTCGCCAAACATGTCCAGACTATGATTGAACGACAAATCGAGCATTATGAGAGTACTTGAACACTGTTTGTAAACCCTACGATTTATGATAGAATAATTACGGTAAGGAGAGATATACATGAGAATGGTAGACATTATCGAGAAAAAAAGAGACAATCATGCACTGAATAAGAAAGAAATAGAGTTTTTTGTGAATGGCTATGTCAAAGGGACTATTCCTGATTATCAGATCAGCAGTCTGATGATGGCGATTTACTTCAATTCCATGAACGAAGAAGAAACGGTTCATCTTACTGAAGCGGTACTCAACAGTGGTGAAACCATAGACCTCTCAGAGATTGAGGGCGTCAAAGTCGACAAGCACTCCACAGGGGGTGTCGGTGACAAGACGACGCTCGTACTCGGACCATTGGTGGCCTCTACAGGCGCCAAATTTGCCAAACTGAGTGGCCGCGGGCTTGGTCACACGGGTGGAACCCTTGATAAGCTTGAAAGCATCAAAGGCTTCAACATCGCACTCTCAAGCAATGACTTCGTCAAACAGGTCAACGACATCAATATCGCAGTTGCTGGACAGACAAAGTCCCTTGCTCCAGCGGACAAACTGCTTTATGCACTTCGTGATGTCACGGGAACCGTCCCAAGCATTCCCCTCATTGCGAGTTCAATCATGAGCAAGAAACTGGCCAGTGGCGCCGATGTCATCGTACTCGATGTCAAAATCGGTGAAGGCGCCTTCATGAAAACTCTGGATGATGCCCGTGAACTTTCACGCACCATGGTCAAAATCGGCAAGGCCTTCGGTCGCAAAGTCGTGGCTTTCATCACCGACATGAGCGAGCCGCTTGGCTACTCAGTCGGCAACAAGCTCGAAGTCGTGGAAGCCATACAGACCCTTCAGGGTAACGGACCTGCAGATCTTCATACCTTGTGTCTTAAAATAGGCAGTCATCTTGTACACCAGGCTAAAATTACCGAAACACTTGAAGAGGCTGAAAAAATGCTCAAGAAAAAAATCAGCTCTCTTGAAGCCAGTGACAAGTTCAAATCCCTCATTCAGGCTCAGGACGGGGAGTATCCGGACTTGAATGATTACATCCATGTCGGCAATATCGTGGCTGTCAAGAGTGAAAAAGCCGGGTACGTCAAATCCCTCAACGCCCTTGAAATCGGACTCAGTGCCATGCGCCTTGGCGCGGGACGCGCAGCGAAGGACGATGAAATCGATGCGGATGTAGGGATCGTTCTCAACAAGAAAGTAGGCGACAAGGTCGAAGAAGACGAAGTGCTTGCCTACCTATATACCAATAACAAGGATATCTCTGATGAAGTCAAGACAGTGCTTAAGGCGTATACACTAAGTGATACGGAAGTGCCTAAAAAAGAACTGATCCTGGACATCATCGATTAATTGACCATTGAGGCATCCGTGGTGGATGCCTTTTTAATAGGAGGAGAAGTAGCATGAAAGACATGATCCATTTTTATCCAACCAGAGATTTGAGTAAAATCAAGCATGTCTATGGAACGGGACTCGGCTTGGAGCTTTACAAGGACCAGGGCAAATGTCTGATTTTCGATGCCCATGGCCATGGTATGATTGGGTTTTGCGTGCACCACCCGAAAAACCCTCCTTCATCTACATGCGTGACTTTCGTCATGGAAGACAAGGCAACGGTCGATCAGACGTTTGAACAGTTCAGAAGTGTCTTGGAAGTCATTCACAAACCCAAGCTAAACGAGGCGTTCAAACTCTACCATGCGTTCTTGAAAGACTTTGAAGGGCGAGACATAGAAATCCAAACATTCCTGTAAGGTTTTTCACTTGCATAAACGCTTCAATATGGTACACTGTAATTGTCAATAAAATAGGGAGCTTAGAGAACTAGGCTGAGACATTCTTGATACTAGAATGGACCTTACCTGATCTGGGTAATGCCAGCGTAGGATACATAACTTAAATTTATTAAGTTCTGTCCACGCGGACAGGACTTTTCTTACTTTAAAGGAGTGATTTTATGGCATCAAACAAGCTTAAAAACGCCTTATCCACAAGACTTATCACAGAACTGAGCATATTCATCGCACTGGCCTTCATCATCGAAGTGCTGGTGTCTTGGATTCCACGTCAGCCATTGGGCGGCAGCATCACGATTTCTTTACTACCCCTGATTGTGCTGGCATACAGAAGAGGCTTTGTAATCACCTTGTTCGCAGGCATGATTTTCGGACTGCTCAACTGGATGCTTGCGGGCTTTGTCATCTATGTCCACCCAATGGAGGGCCCACTTGATTACATCCTCGCCAATGGGGCCGTTGCATCAGCTGCTCTTGTATTTGCCAAGTACCGTGGCAAGGCCAAGTATTTTGCCTGGGCTGCGGTGGTTGGAGGCCTCGCAAAATATTTCATGCACTTTCTCTCAGGGATTCTGTTTTTCAGAGAGTTCACCCCCGATAGTCGTCACTGGTTCACCCATTCCATCATCTACAACGGGACCTACATGATTCCCACCATCGTGCTTGTAAGCCTCCTTTCATGGTTGCTTTATTCCAAAATGCACGAGGTACTGGAAGAAAACATCGATTAACTGAACCAACAAACACTCCCCTGTTTTATTGACCCAGGGTCCTTCGGGACCCTTTTTTTTAATGAAAAACCGATAAAGGGTATCATAAATGGCTGGGCTTCATGTATAATGAAGACTGGAGGGATACCTATGAAAATATGTTTTGTTGGTAGTGAAGCAACACCTTTTAGCAAGACCGGTGGGCTTGCCGATGTTCTTGGAAGTCTCCCAGGTGCTTTAAAAGCACTTGGACACGAAGTGTCACTTGTCATCCCCAAGCATTTATCAACGAAAGAACGTTTTGATGCGGAAATGACCACACTTGATACCGCCAGAATCCCTGTAGGAAACAAGCGTGAATACGCAGGATTTCAGTACATGGATTTCGAAGGCATTCATGTGTATTTCATCGACAGCGAATATTACTTTGGTTACCGTGAAAACCTATATGGAGATTTTGATGATGGTGAACGGTATTCATACTTCAACCATGCGGTACTGAAACTCATCAAGGCCTTGAATCTCGACGTCGATGTCTTGCATCTCAATGACTGGCAGACCGGACTCATTCCTTATATCCTCGAAAAGGAAAATCCGCTTGATAAGCGACCCGCAACCGTATTTACCATTCACAACATCGCCTATCAGGGTCAATTCGACAAAGGCTTGATTCCCTATTTGAATGTGCCTTATGACGACCGTCTTGAATTTGATCATGGTATCAATTTCTTAAAAGCCGCGATTGTGACTGCGGATCTTGTGACCACGGTATCAAGCACCTACAAGGAAGAGCTCAAATACGCTTATTTCGGGTATGGAATGGAAAAACTTCTCGAGGACAGAGGCGACCGCTTCAAGGGCGTCATGAATGGCCTTGATTATGACACGTTCTCCCCTGCAAAAGACCCCCATATTTCAAAACAGTTCGATTTGTACAACTATATAAAAGGCAAAGCATTCAACAAGGCGATGCTTCTCAAAAAGTTTGAACTTGAACCAAGTGAAAAACCATTGTTCTCAGTTGTTTCAAGACTTGTGGAACAAAAAGGCATGCCACTAATCCTTGACGCAATAGAACCTTACTTGAAGTCCGACGCACTCAGATTGATCGTGCTTGGAAGTGGTGACGAAGGCATAGAAGATGCCTTTGAAAGCCTTAGAAGCCGGTATCCTGACAAGGTTGGAATTTATCTTGGATACAACGATTCCCTGGCACGCCAGGTATACGCAGGCAGTGACTACTTTCTAATGCCTTCGAGGTTTGAACCGTGTGGGCTTTCGCAACTCATTGCGATGCGCTATGGCAGTCTGCCCATTGTAAGAAAAACAGGCGGCCTCAAAGACAGTGTCGTCCCTTACAACAAATTCACCAACGATGGGACCGGACTTGGCTTTTTGAACTATGATGCCTCAGACTTGAGTCGAAGCATCCAGGAAGCTTTAAGCCTTTATGGTGATCAAAAAGCCTTCAAGGAAGTCAGACGTAAAGCCATGAAAGCAAGATTCAGCTGGGAAAAAAGCGCCAACGAATATGAAACGCTTTATAAAACCATTTTGAGGAGGCCATAACATGGAAACACTTGCACTGATTTTGGCAGGAGGGCGAGGGTCCAGACTGGATTTGTTAAGTGAAAAAAGAGTCAAGCCTGCCGTCCCATTTGCGGGTAAATACCGAATCATTGACTTTTCACTCTCCAACTGCAGCAACTCAGGAATTTATCACATCGGAATACTCACTCAGTACCATCCCCTTTCACTTAATGAGCATATCGGGGTCGGAAAACCTTGGGATCTCGATAGAAGAGATACGAGGATTTCCCTGTTGCAACCCTACAAGAACTGGTATTCAGGGACCGCTGATAGCGTAAAACAGAATCTTGAATACATTCGTCGTTCCAATGCTAAGTATGTCATCATCCTTTCAGGTGACCATGTCTACAAGATGGATTACCGGAAAATGATTGAAGCCCACAAAACCAAAAAAGCCGATCTTACAATCGGCGTCCAAAAAGTCCCTTGGGAAGATACCCATCGCTTTGGCATCATGCGCACGAACACCGATAAAAAAATCATCGATTTTCAGGAAAAACCTACCAAAACGGATTCCAATCTCGCCTCCATGGGGATCTATGTATTCAACACTGACACACTCATTGACGCGCTTGAACAAGTGGAAGACGACCATCTGGATTTCGGTAAACACATCATTCCCCATCTGATAGGGGGCGAAGTCTACTCGCATCTATTTGAAGGGTATTGGAAAGATGTGGGGACCTATGACGCCTACCTTGAAGCGAATCTTGAACTCACCAATACTGTGGATAAGCTGCCGCTTGACATGTATGATAGAAGCTGGCGCATCCATACTAAAAGTGAAGAACTTCCCAGTGTTAAAATCGGGTCCAAAGCCGAGCTTTCACAAGCGCTCATATCCAATGGATCGATTGTGGCAGGTACAGTAAAACGAAGCGTACTTTCACCAGGTGTCATCATTCATCCCGGAGCCACGGTCACCAACAGTGTTTTACTTAATGATGTCGAAGTCCTTCCAGGTGCCGTCATCGACCATACCATCGTGGATAAGAACGTCGTGGTCGACCACAATGCCATCATAGGCTTTGGGGATGATTACACGGAAAATGAAGACCGACCGGATCTGCTTTCAAGTGGCATCAACGTCATTGCCAAAGGCGTGCGTATTCCTGAAAAGGCACGGATACCAAGGAATTGCCGCATATTCGCAGGGGCATCATTCAAAAATCTCACACTCAAAAGTGGAAGCACCCTAAAATAAAAAAAGACCTTCACTCAGGTCTTTTCAAGCCACAAATCGACTGCACTCAGGTAATCGAGTCGCGGTCTGAAGCCTTCCTTGATGGGGAGGCTTTCTTTTTTGAGTTCCTCATGGGTCATGCTTTTTCTACCTTTAACGGCGCGTTTCACATAAAAGGCAAGCTTCTCATAGGGCAGAAGCCAATACGTATCATCCACTTTGAGATGAATGATGAGAAACGCCAATCCATCGTGCGCTTGCACGCTTCTCAAGTGTTCAATCTGGTGGGCATGGATGTTTTTGAGTGGGAACGAAGTTCTGTTTTTGGATTCCTTCACATCAAAATCAATGTAATGGCCCTTGTAGATGCCGTTGTAGTCCGTGGTTGAAGGCGTCTGGTAGTAGGCTTCCGTGATTTTGGCCTTGTTTCTTGAAGGGTAGGATACGTTCACAATCTGCACAGGCGTAGGTTTTTTGTGAATAACCGCCCTGCCCTGTTCAAGATAGAACTTATTCGCGCCGTTTATGATTTTTTCAAGCGACATGCCGCGGTTTTTCACACTGCTTGAAGCAGATGTAGTTTGTGTTTTTCTGATTTTTCCGTTTGGATAATTTATCATGGTATCACCTATGTATAGTCTATCACAGCCCTTGCAAACCTTACATGAAAAAATAGAAAAACCTATTGCCTAACACAGGCATTTTTGCTATGGTGTGTTATAATGTGTTAGACAAACAAACTAAGAAAAGGAGGTGCATCCATGAGTCAAATAGATTTTTTCGCCCTCGGCGGACTCGGTGAAGACGGGAAGAATATGTATTGTCTGGAAGTCGATCAAGCCATTTACGTACTTGATGCGGGTCTCAAATACCCTATCGAAGAACTGTATGGTGTAGACGCAATCCTACCGGATTATTCTTACCTGGTCAAAAACCGTTCTCGTATCCGAGGTCTTTTTCTAAGTCATGGTCACGAGGACCATATCGGCGCAGCGCCGAAGCTTTTAAAAGAAATAAACATTCCAGTCTATGGAACCCATTTCACACTTGCAATGCTCAAGGACGCACTTAAGAACCAATCGATGAACATCGACGATTACACATTGAATACCATCACAAAGGATACCGAACTTAAATTCAAAAACACCACGGTTTCCTTCTACCAAACCACACACTCCATTCCTGAATCCGTAGGCATGGCATTTGAGACTGAAGACGGCGTCATCGTCTACAGTCCTGATTATACGTTTGATCAGAATGTCCATGCGCCTTACAAGACGTCTTTCGAAGGGCTGGCTAAAATAGCCAACAAGAAAGTACTTGCGCTTTTGACTGAAAGTCTTGGAGCGGAATCCTCAGGCCATGCCTCCACGGGTGTTCAACTTGATGAAACCATCAAGAACACCTTTGGAAAAGCACCGGCCCGCATCGTCGTGTCACTTTTTTCTACGGATATCTATCGGATCCAAAAAGTAGTCGACATCGCCGTTGAACTTGGCAAAACCATCGCCATTATTGGTCGTAAAGCCCAGAGAATGGTGGACATTGCGCTTAATCTCGGCGTGCTCAAAATCCCGAAAAACAAACTACTGAGTTTGAAATTCATTGACGAGAAAAACAAGAACAGCCTTGAAAACAGTGTGGTGCTTGTGACGGGGGATCGCCATGAACCGTTCTTCATGCTTCAACGCATGGTTCGCCAGATTGACCGTTTGATTCATCTCAACCAAACCGATACCGTCGTCATGATGACGCCGCCCATACCGGGCACGGAAAAAATAGCCGCGAGAACTTTGGACATTCTTTCCAGAAACGACATCGATGTCAAAAAGATATCCAGAGACATCATGCCTTCTGCCCACGCTTCCAGTGAAGACATCAAATTGCTGCTCAACTTCATGAATCCGGATTACATTGTCCCCGTGATAGGAGAATTCCGTCATTTTTACGCCGTCAATCAAATCGCACTCCAGCAAGGCTATAAGCAAGACAGAATCAAAACCCTTGAAAATGGACAGATTCTTCGGTTTAAAGATGGTCAGCCTCTCCCGATTTCTTCCACCAGAAAAAGTGGAGATGTCTTAGTCGATGGTATTATGGAAAGTGATCTCAGTGACATCGTCTTGAAAGACAGAGAGATACTTTCTCAAGACGGCTTGCTGCTCATCATCGCCCATATCAATGCCAAACAGAAGAAAATGGTCGGTGAACCTGAAATCGTATCACGCGGATTTGTCTACATGAAAGAAAACGAAGATCTGATACGTGAAACCAGCGACATCTACAAAGACGTCGCAAGCAAGATGCTAGATGACAAACGCCTGGATTGGAAAAAGTTCAAGGAAAAAGTCCGTGAACAGGTTTCAAAATTCCTCTTCAGAAAAACCGATCGTCGTCCGATCGTCATTCCAGTCATCATCGATGTGAATAAATAAATGGCCATTCCCACTTTGAATATTTATGCGGATGCACTTGATGAGTCCACAATTCCTGATGGTCCCGTGCGCAAAGGCGCACGGGCCGTCATTGTTTATAAGGACAAAATCGTGATGATTCACTTGAAAGCATTGAACCTCTATACACTGCCAGGTGGTGGCATTGAAGCGGGAGAAACTCCAAGTGACGCTGTTAAACGGGAAGTGCTTGAAGAAACCGGGTATCCGGTACTTGAGGTGCATCCCACAGTTATCTTAAAAGAGTATTTCCCCGATTCCATATGGCACCATCATTTCTTCAAAGTGACCATTGATGAGGGCAGCAAATCCCCCCTTTCACTCACGGATGAAGAAATGTCTCAAGGCTTCAAAGTCATCACCCCGACCCTTGAGGAAGCCTTTAAACTGCTTGACACGGATCAAAGCACCCACGAACACGGTTCCAACATCCAAAAACGGGAATTCATGGGGCTTCTTAACTCCCTTTAAAAGAGAGATGAGAGATTTACCAAGCTTCATTAGTATTACAGTTTACAAAAACGAACCATGTGTTATAATTAACAAGGATTAAAATTAGGAGGTATCATTAAATTTATGGCAAAACTAGAAGAACTTGAAAACTCACGCGTGAAACTCACGGTTGAAGTCACAGCGGATCAGCTGGACCACGGTCTTGAACACGCATACGAACAAATCAAGAAAGACGTAGATGAAAAAGGATTCCGCAAAGGCGAAGTCCCAAGGAAAATCTATGAACAAAAACACGGCATTCAACCCCTTTTGGAAGAAGCGCTTAACCATGTACTTCAAGAAACCTACACTGACGCAGTGATGGAACACAATCTTGAAGTTGTAAGCCAACCCAAAGTGGACCTTAAAATTGAAGAAATCGAAAAAGGCAAACCATTTACCTATACAGCCACTGTCGCCGTGAAACCCGATGTAGAACTCGGCGAATACAAAGGCCTTGAATACGAAGCCCCTAGCGACGAAGTCACTGAAGAAGAAGTCAACGCTGACATCAAAAAACTTCAAGAACAAAACGCTGAACTCGTCGTCAAGGAAGACGGAGAAGTCGAGCAGGGCGATACAGCCGTAATCGATTTTGAAGGATTCGTAGACGGAGAAGCCTTTGAAGGCGGAAAAGCCGAAAACCACGAACTTGAAATCGGAAGCAACTCTTTCATTCCAGGCTTTGAAGAACAATTGGTCGGCATGAAACCCGGTGAAGAAAAAGACGTTCAAGTCACGTTCCCTGAAAACTACCAGGCGGAAAACCTCAAAGGTAAAGACGCGACGTTCAAAGTAAAACTTCATGAAATCAAGGTCAAGGAAGTGCCAGCACTTGACGATGACTTTGTCAAAGACCTTGACAAAGAAGGCATCGAAACCTTGGATCAACTTAAAGAAGATACACGCAAACGCCTTGAAGAACAAAAAACCGAAGCCAACAAAAACAAAGCGGTTGACTTCGCTGTTGATACAGCAAGCAAGAACGCCACTATGAATCTTCCAGAAGAAATGATCGTTGAAGAGAAAAACCGTCTTATGGACAACACGAAAAAGCAAGCTGAACAATATGGGCTTGACCTTGACACCTACCTTCAACTTACCGGCATGAGCAAAGAACAGTTTGAAAGCAAACTCATGGAAGATGCCGAACGTTCAATCAAATACAATCTCACCATTGACGCGATTTCAAAAGCGGAAGATATTGCGGCAACTGATGAAGAGATTGAAGCCAAATATCAAGAACTTGCCGATCAACACAACATGGACCTTGAGCAAGTGAAAACCCAGGTAAACAACCAAGCCGTTGCTCAGGAAGTCGTATTCAAGAAAACCATTGATTTCCTAGTTGACAGCCTACAAACAAAATAAACATAAAAACACTTCTTCGGAAGTGTTTTTTAAAGAAAGTGATAAAATGATCAAACTAGCCGTATTAGACCTCGACAACACCCTCTTATCTACAGACAAGACCTTGAGCGAAGAAAACATCGAAGCCATCAAAACTTTGAGAATGGACGGCATCAGCGTAGCGATTGCGACCGGCAGAGGCTTCGAAATGGCCGAACCGTTTGCCAATCAGTTGGGCCTTTATGAAGGCCCCGTCGTGACCAACAATGGCGCCATCATCCATGACCTTGCAGACAAAAGAGTTCTCAAGGAACATACCATTGGTAAAAAGGCACAATCTGAAATGATTGATTTCGCCTATGACAAGGGATACCCATTCATCGTATACAACAAGGACGGCATTCATTCCCTTGCCAATGAACGCTTGAAAGTGTATGAGTCATGGAATATTAAATACCCTGACTCGGAAATGCCATTAACGATTACTGAAGACATCGAGACCCTCAAAACCATCGATGCCCATAAAATACTGATTATCATCAAAGACATAGAGGCTTTTAACAACGCCCTTTCAGCTTACAAAGACTTAGAAGGTGGAGCCGTTACCAAGAGCCATGATACGTTTTTGGATGTCATTCCAGAGTTTGGGCACAAAGGAGAAGGCGTGCGTTTTCTAATGGATTACTACAACGTCTCCAAGGAAGAGGTCGTTGTTTTTGGGGACAATGACAACGATGTGGAAATGCTTGAGCAAATTCCCTTATCATTTGCGATGAAAAATGCTACAATTAAGGCAAAGGAAGCTGCAACGCATATCACGGATTTGGACAACAACCATTCAGGCGTTGCCGATTCACTTCAAAAGGTTTTAAAAAATACTAAATAAAGGTGTGAAGACAGTGGAAAAGAAAATCACAATCAAAGATGAAGCAGGCATGCATGCACGTCCCGCAAGCAAACTTGCACAGCAAGCAGCCAAATACGACGAAGACATCAAACTCACTTACAATGGTAAAACAGTCGATCTCAAAAGCATCATGGGGATTATGTCCCTAGGCGTCCCACAGGACGCAGAGATTACCATCACCGTACTTGGTGATGAAGAAGAAGCGACACTTGATGCACTCGTCAAAGCGCTTAAAGACTTGGAACTGGCCTAGAAGAAAAAGTGTGTTGATTTCAACACACTTTTTTATTGAAACCCCCACATACAAGTTCAGGTTACCTCCGTATTTTATCCACAAGCCCTGTTGAGTGTTACCTTTGCAAGGAATGGTGAAATACGGTATATTATACATAGGTTCAAACAGTGAAAAACGAGAGGTGAATACCATATGTTCGACCAAAATGAAAAAAAGCAGGCGAGTTTACCAGCCATCGCCATTAGAGGGTTAGCCCCTTTCCCAAATACAGACGTACGTACGGAAGTCGGTAGAAGCATTTCCAAAACCGCACTTCTTGAAAGCGAAAGAAATCATGATTCATATGTCTTTTTACTGGTTCAGAAAAACCCAACCGTAGAAGACCCAGAAGACAAGGATATGCTGTCGTACGGCATTGTAGCCAAAATCGGCATCAAAATCAAATTGCCAAACGGAAACTTCAAAGTGAAATTTGATCCAATAGTACGCGCTCAAATCAATGGCTTCGATCAAAAAGAGCCATTTTTCATGGTGAACTTTGAAACCCGTCCTCCATACAGTGAAGACGCTGATGAGGAAATCGCACTTGTGCGTATGGTTGTCAAACAAGTTATGGAAAACGCGCAATCCATTTTGAACAACCCGAAAAAATCCATCGAAGACGCCCAAAGCGGCCTTTCAAGTGACAAACTTGCAGACAAGCTTGCAAGCAACTTGAAAATACCTGAAAACAAGAAGTTCAAATATCTCGAAACCGCATCGATTGAAACGCGTCTCAACTATTTGCTAGAAGACATCGAAAAAGAGCGTCACATGAGCGAAATAGAAGACAAGATCAACCGTACGGTCAAAAAGAACATTGATGAAAACCAACGCGAATACTACCTTCGTGAAAAGCTTCGTGCCATTCAGGATGAACTCGGTGACAAAGCGAAAAAAGAAAGTGAAATCGAGAGCCTTCGCGAACAAATCAAAAACAAGGATATGCCAAAGCATATCGAAGAAAAAGCACTTTATGAACTCTCAAGATATGAAACCCTTCCCGCTTCAAGCGGTGAATCCGGGGTCATCCGTACCTACCTTGATTTCCTGATTGACTTGCCTTGGAGCGAGGAAAGCGAAGACACCACGGATATCAAAAAAGCGGAAAACACCTTGGAAAAAAGCCATTACGGACTTGAAAAAGTCAAGGAAAGAATTATAGAATACCTTTCGGTCAAACTGCTAACGGGCAAAAACCCCCAAACAATACTTTGTCTTGCAGGCCCTCCAGGGGTCGGTAAAACAAGTCTTGCCCAATCCATTGCGGAAGCGTTAAACCGGAAATTCGTCAAACAATCCCTTGGTGGGGTCAAAGACGAAAGCGAGATACGCGGACACAGAAGAACGTATCTTGGTGCCCTTCCTGGTCGCATCCTTCAAGGCATGCGCAAAGCGAAAGTCACCAATCCACTCTTCTTGCTTGATGAAATAGACAAACTGGGCAGTGACTACAAAGGCGATCCAAGCGCCGCCATGCTTGAAGTACTGGATCCTTCTGAAAACAAGCGGTTCTCCGATCACTACCTTGAAGATCAATACGATCTTTCAAAAGTGCTCTTCATCACTACTGCGAACTACCTCTACAACATCCCAGCCCCGCTTAGGGACAGAATGGAAATCATCGAGCTCTCAAGCTACACGGAAATCGAGAAATTCCATATTGCAAGAAAACATCTTATTGACAAACAAATCGAGTCTCACGGTCTTGAAACAGGCAAACTTAAAATTGATGATGACGCGGTCATGACCATGATTCGCTCCTATACCAAAGAAGCGGGGGTCCGTCAACTTGACAGACTATTTGGAACCATTACCCGTAAAGCCATCAAGAAAATTCTTAGAGACAAGGATAAATCGGTCCATGTGACTGAAGACACCTTGAAAGAATACCTCGGCAAACCAAAATTCACCAACCATGAAGCCGAAAAAGAACCACAAGTCGGGACTGCGACAGGCCTTGCCTATACACAGTTTGGCGGGGACACACTGAGTGTCGAAGTAGCCTATTACAAAGGTACGGGTAAACTCTCCCTCACCGGTCAGCTTGGGGACGTAATGAAAGAAAGTGCTCAGGCAGCGTTATCGTATGTACGGGCCAACAGTGACCAGTTCGACATCAAGAAACAGCTATTCGATGACTCCAATGTGCACATCCATGTACCTGAGGGCGCCGTGCCAAAAGACGGACCGAGTGCGGGTGTCACCATCGCGGTTGCGCTTGTAAGTGCGCTTACCAAACGCAAAATCGACAACACTGTCGGTATGACAGGTGAAATTACCTTGAGAGGTCGCGTGCTTCCTATTGGCGGACTCAAGGAAAAAGCCATCGCCGCTCACAGAAGTGGCCTCAAGACCATCCTTATTCCCAAGGAAAACGAAAGAGATATCGAAGATATCCCTGAAGAGGTCAGAAATTCACTTGAAATCATCAGCGTTGAAACCGTCGATGATGTATTGAAACACACATTGCTTGACTAAGAAGAGGACGCTTCGGCGTCCTTTTTATTCGCATACACAAATATCAATTGAGTTTGTTCCAAGACTCATGTACAATAATAGCGAGGTGAAACCATGATAATCAAGTCCATCCAAGGCCCCATTACCGTTACAGAGCCCAAAGACTACCCAAAAGCCGATATGAGTGAATTCCTTTTCGCCGGACGCAGCAACGTCGGCAAGAGCTCCCTCATCAACAAACTCATGAACCGCAAAAACCTGGCCTACACGTCTCAAAACCCCGGGAAGACACAAACGATCAATTTCTATACCATCAACGAGGATTTCCGTTTGGTCGACGTACCCGGTTATGGCTACGCACGCGTATCAAAGAAGAAAAGAGCGGAATTCGGTCAGATCATCGAATCCTACCTGACCACCCGCAAAACACTCAAAAGAATCTTCTTGTTGGTGGACGCCCGTCACGCACCAAGCGAGGATGACATCCTGATGAGTGACTTTTTAAGGCATTACGACATCCCCTTCACCATCATCGCTACCAAGGCGGACAAAGTCAAGCGCAACCAGAGGATGAAAGCGGACAAACTCATAAGGACTACGCTTGGTCTTGATGCCATCAGTGATTTGCGTTTCGTCTCCGCTATCAAGGGTGAAGGCATCGATTCCATCAAGGACACGATGTCAAAAGAAAAGTAATCACCTCCTGCTTGAAACCCGCGGGGGACTGTGATAGAATATTTCTAACTACAGTGAATGAGAAGAGTAAGGTTGTGTGTCTTTCAAGAGAGTCAGTGGCGCTGAAAACTGACAAGAGGCCAACCCGAAGGTAGCTCAGGAGTAGACAAGGTGAACTGAAGTAACTTTGTCCGTTGGCGGCGTTAACGCATCGAGCGCCGGCTTAATGCCGGAATTAAGGTGGTACCGCGACTATTCGTCCTTGACTTTTGAGTCAGGGATTTTTTTATATTTTGAGGAGGCATGCAAAATGGATTTAGAGAAAAAATATGCACACAAACGCGTTGAAGAAGGTAAGTACGCCTTTTGGCGCGATTCTGGATTTTTCAAAAGCGGCATGGATTTGACCAAAGAGCCCTATACAATCGTCATTCCACCCCCCAATGTGACAGGGAAGTTGCATCTGGGTCATGCATGGGACAACACCATGCAAGACATACTCATCAGGAAAAAGCGCATGGAAGGCTATGATGCACTGTATTTGCCAGGCATGGACCATGCCGGCATCGCGACGCAGGCTAAAATTGACGCAAGACTGAGAGAACGCGGCATCGACCGCTTTGAAATCGGACGCGAAGCCTTTTTGAAGGAAGCTTGGTCCTGGAAAGAAGAGTACGCGGATTTCATCCGCGATCAGTGGGCCGCCCTTGGCATCAGTGTCGACTATGACAAAGAACGTTTCACCCTCGATACAGGCTTGAACAAAGCCGTCAATCATGTCTTCATCAAACTGTATGAAAAAGGCCTTGTCTACCGCAAGGAACGCATCATTAACTGGGATGTTCAGGCTAAAACGGCGCTTTCCAACATCGAAGTGGAACATGAAGAAGTAGAAGGGGCGCTTTATTACTTCAAATATCTTTTGGAAGAGGATCAGGACGACCACATACTGATTGCGACCACGCGTCCTGAAACCATTTTTGCGGATACGGCTCTCATCGTGCATCCTGAAGATGAAAAAAGAGCGAAATATGTAGGCAAAAAGGTCATCATTCCGGGCACCGAGCGCGCCATCCCGGTCATCGCCGATGATTATGTTGACCGCGAATTCGGAACCGGGGCCCTCAAAGTCACCCCGGCGCATGATCCCAACGACTTTCAAATCGGAGAAAGACACAATCTCGAGATGCCTATTTGCATGGAAGAAAACGGGCACATGAATGCCCTGGCCGGTGACTATGCTGGCATGGAACGCTTCGAATGCAGAAAAGCCCTTGTAAAAGACTTGAAAGCCTCAGGCCTTCTCACCAAACAAGAAGTTCACGTGCATAACGTAGGGCACAGTGAACGCACAGGCGTCATGGTTGAGCCCCGTCTTTCCATGCAGTGGTTCGTGGATATGGATCCCCTTGCCAAGCAAGCTCTAAAGAAGTCCACTGCACAGTTCGTACCCAAACGTTTTGAAAAGATATTCAAACGCTGGATGGAAGACATCCAGGACTGGTGCATCAGCCGCCAGCTTTGGTGGGGACACAGAATTCCTGCATACTACGGCCCTGAAGGCGACGTGTATGTTGGGGAAAATCCACCAGAAGGCTACACGCAGGATGAAGACGTACTCGATACCTGGTTTTCAAGTGCCCTTTGGCCTTTTTCCACACTCGGATGGCCTGAAGAGACTGAAGACTTCAAACGTTATTATCCGACCCAAACCATGGTGACTGGCTATGACATCATTTTCTTCTGGGTCGCACGCATGATTTTCCAAGGCCTTGAATTCACCGGAAAGACACCTTTCAAACATATCCTGATTCACGGCCTCATAAGAGACAGCGAAGGCAGAAAGATGAGCAAGTCACTTGGCAATGGCGTAGACCCCATGGACATCAAGAAAGACTATGGCATCGATACGCTCCGCTATTTTCTCACTACGAACAGCGCGCCCGGACAGGATCTCAGATTCGAAATTGAAAAAGTGGAGTCAAGTTGGAACTACATCAATAAACTTTGGAATATTTCAAGATTCCTCTTGATGCATATCGAAAAAATGACAGAAACGGACGCTGTTATCCACGATGAACACCTTGAACTCAAGGACCGCTACATTCTCTCAAAACTCCAGACCACCATCAGTGAAGTCGACAAGAACTATGAAAGTTTTGAGTTCGGGGAAGCCGCCCGTGCGCTTTACACCTTCACCTGGGATGAATTCGCTTCATGGTACGTCGAAATGAGCAAAATCACTTTCAACAGTGGGGATGAAGCCACCATTCAAACCACCAAGGCCGTCATCCACAAAGTCTGGATGAGCGTGCTCAAGATGCTGCATCCATTCATGCCGTTCATGACCGAAGAAGTTTATCAGCAGATGCCACTCAAAACAAAGAAAAGCATCATGGTAAGCGACTGGCCCGAAGCGGACGACCGCTACCTGGATAAGGAAAGCGAAAACAAGGCCGACATCATCAAGACCCTCATTCAGAAAGTACGCCATGTAAGAAATACCTATCAAGTCCCTTATTTGCAAGGTATCGATCTCAAAATCGAAACCGATGAAGCAACCCAGACCATCATCGAAGGGGAAGCTTCTGTGATAAAGGATTTCGTCAATCCTGAGTCACTGAGTCTGAGCGAGACAGTCGCCAAAGACAAAAACATGCTCAGTTTCGTAACCCCGCGGTTCACTTTGTATATCCCACTGGGCAGCGTCGTGGATTTGAAAGAGGAACTCGAGCGTCAAAAAGCGGAGGAAAAACGCTTGAACGGTGAAATCAAACGCTGTGAAGGCATGTTGAACAATGATAAATTCGTAAACAAGGCCCCAAAAGACAAAGTCGAGGCTGAAAGAGCGAAACTAAAAGATTATACCCAGTCGCTTAAAAACGTCCAACAAAGAATCAAGGACTTAAAAAATGAGCTTTAAAACCCTTGAAGACGCCCAAAAATGGATTGAAAGCGTGGTACGCTTCAAAGACAAATATGATCTGATTCGTATGGAAAAAGCTTGCGCCATGCTGGGGCATCCAGAGCGGTCATTCAAAACCATTCATATTGGCGGGACCAATGGAAAAGGCTCCACATTGACGTTTCTAAAAGAAATTCTGCTTGCTTCAAACTACCACGTAGGGACATTCACAAGTCCTTACGTGGTTCGTTTCAATGAACGCATCACCTATGATGATCAGCTTATCAGCGATGCGGACCTCCTTCACTACATCAACCGAATTCACGCTTTTCAAAAGGATTACCTTGAAAAGGAAGGCGATCAAATTAGTTTCTTTGAACTTCTGACACTGATCAGTTTTCTGTATTTTCAGGACAAGGACGTGGATGTGGTGCTTTATGAAGTCGGGCTCGGGGGGCGTCTTGATGCTACAAATGTCATCGTTCCCATACTGAGTGTCATCACCTCAATTGGGCATGACCATATGCATATACTTGGGGACACGCTTGAAAAGGTCACACTTGAAAAGCTTGGCATCGTCAAACTAGGTGTGCCCCTGGTGGATGGCGTTACTCAGAAATCTCTGATTCCACTAATAAATTCGTATGCGAATAAGATGGACAGTCCGGTTCAACACCTCATTGATTTTCCCGTGGAAGCCGATATCTTTAAAGCGGGCGCCTTCTCCTTTAACGGCGAACACTATCAACTCAATGTTCACGGAGATTATCAAATACACAACGCCTCACTCGCACTCCTTGCAAGTGAAGCGCTCAACCAACATACGGAATTCGACATTCCATTTTCAGCGATGCGTGAAGGGTTGAAACACATGACCATGCCCGGACGCTTTGAGATTATCGACAATGTGATTTTGGATGGGGCCCACAATCCTGAGGGCATACAAGAAGGTGTCAAAGCCTTGAACACCTATGCGCAAGGGGCCCCCATTACGGTTCTTTTCACTGTCATGAACGATAAGGACCATGAAACCATGCAGGCCTCTTTGGAAGGCATTGCCGAAACCATCATCTACACTGAACTTCCCATGGAAAGAAGCGAGTTAGCGCATGTGCTTTTAAGTAAAAGCATCCATTCCAACGCCCATGCATACAAGTCTTATGAAGTGGCGCTTGAAGAAGCTAGAAAAATCAGTGTCGATGGGGTGCTTTATGTGTGTGGGTCACTGTATTTCATCAGTGCCATCAGAAAACGCCTGGTGGATGGAAATTAACGGGGGAGATGCGTATGAAAAAATGGATTAAACGATTGATGGCCTCAATAACCGGGTTCTTACTGTATACTTTTATTTTTGGCGTGCTCGCCTTCAACATTCCAATCAGTGCACACAGTACGATTGAGTATGACATAGAGGCTTTGATGACGCCTGATGAGACCTTGAATGACACCTATGCCAATATTCTTGATGACAATCAGAAGTCCTTGGATGCACGCCTTGCGATCATAGAAAACGCCACCGAGAAAATCGATGTCTCCTATTACACCCTTCATGACGGCCTTAGCCGCGATTTGATATTCGCATCCTTGTACGATGCGGCGCAAAGAGGGGTTGAAGTTCGCATCATTCTCGATGGGATATTCTATTATCAGACAGTCGATGAACCTGAATACGTTGAAGCGCTTAACAGTCACGACAATATCACAATCAAACTCTATGAGCGCTACAACCCATTGCTTCCGCATACCATTCAAAACAGACTTCACGACAAACTGATCATTGTGGATGGCAAACAAGGCATCACCGGGGGAAGGAACATCGGAGACAGATTCTTCTTTGACGGCCAGGAAGGCCTATACAGTTCCACCAAGGACAGAGACATTCTTATTCACAGCAACACTGCGAATAAGACAGTTGAATCCATGCATACTTACTACGACACCTTGTTTGACTATGACCATACCCACACCTTGAAAAGCCTAAAAGAAAGTGAAACCCTGATAGACACCATGAAGGCTTCCATGGAAACTTACAAGGACACCTATGCATCAAATGCCACAATGGACTGGATAGAGGCTGAAAAAATACTAGTGAACAATGCCACTTTTGTTCACAGTCCATTAAACAGAATGCACAAAGACCCTGTGTTGCTCAAGACCTTTTCTGCCATAGGCGAGAAAAGCGAGGCACTCTTCATACAGTCTCCCTACATCATATTTTCCAAGCAAATGCTTGAGTACTTTCCCGATTATGAGACCAAAGACCTCACGGTCCTTACCAACAACATTGACTTGAGCACCAATTATTTCGCAATGAGTGGCTATGTGCGCTACAAGGACTCAATCAATGCGCATGCGAGGCTCTTTGAATATCAAGGCGACACGACCATTCATGCGAAAACACTGACATTTGATGAAAACATCAGTGTCATCGGATCGTTCAACCTTGATCCCAGAAGTGCGACTTTAAGCACAGAAAGCGCCATCGTCATCGTGTCAGAAGCATTCAAGAGTGAACTCGACAGCGTCATTGACACGTATATGGCAAAAAGTCTTGAAGTGAATGATGAGGGTGGTTACATCGACAATCCAGAGGTGCTCCCCACACCAATCAACGATACAAAGAGATTTAAAATCCGCTTGAGATCATTCATTACAAGATTTTTCGACCCCATGCTTTAAGAAAGAGTGACGTATATGACCTTGGACAACAAAGAAAAGTTCGCACACGATTTATGCAGTTGGTTTCGCTCGAACAAGCGAACCCTGCCTTTTAGAATGGACAAGGATCCCTACAGGATATTTGTCAGCGAACTCATGCTCCAACAAACTCAAATTGATATGATGATTCCCTATTATGAACGATTCATGAAACGCTTTCCTACAATAAGGGCATTGGCTAGGGCCTCCATTGACGAGGTCATGGATATGTGGGCAGGCCTTGGCTATTACAGACGTGCGCGTTATTTGCATGAGAGTGCCCAAATGATTGAATCCGAATTTGGTGGTGTCTTTCCAAAAGACTTAAAAGCCATTGAAAGCCTTAAAGGGGTCGGCCGTTATACCGCCCGCGCCATTCATTCCATTGCGTATGGGAATCCATCTGTAGCAGTCGATGGAAATGTGATGCGTGTGATGGCAAGAATCCTGGGTTATCAAAAGGATATTCGTAAAAATGCGCACATGCGTGAAATTGAATCACTCCTTGAACCGGTCATCATCCATGAAGACCCCAGTGATTTTACCGAGGCCCTTATGGAGATGGGGGCACTCATATGTAAAAAGGCCAATCCGCTATGTGAAGTCTGTCCGCTGAAACCGCATTGTTTCGCATACAAACATAATAAACAGTCTGAACTCCCCGTCGTATCCAAACGCGCCAAAAAGTCTCATGAACACTATGCGACGTTCATTGTTAAAAACGGCCCTGATATCTTTTTGGAAAAACGCCCAGAAGGCGGATTGCTCGGTGGGCTTTATGGCTTCATACAGTATGAAGGTCTGAGTTATGAAACTGCGCTTGAAAAGCTGATGAACCATTATGACTTCACAGTTGAAAAGACTGAAAAACTTGACGCATACAAACATGTCTTTACGCATAAAGTATGGCACATGCAGGCCTACTTGATTCATGTCAAGGATTCAGGCAACGGCTTTTACAATCTAGAGAGCCTTCCAGCGATTTCCAATGCCCATAAAAAAATAATTGATGATTTGAAAAAGTAAAATCGCTGCCTCCTTTTAATCATTGGGTTGAATAGGAGGAATACCATGTTACTGATCAAAGAACTGCCTTTGAATGAAAGACCGCGTGAACGATTGATTCATTATGGAAGAGAAGCGTTGTCGGTGCAGGAACTGATTGCGATTATTTTAAGAACGGGAAGCCGTGATCAAAGTGTCATAGCCCTTGCACAGAATCTCTTCAGGCAATGCGAAAGCATCCGCGCATTGAATCAACTTACCTACAAGGAACTGACTGGCATCAAAGGCGTAGGCCCTGCAAAGGCCGTTCAACTGATGGCGGCTTTGGAACTCGGCAAACGACTGATCGAAGAACCTTACAAGGATACCATCCAGTTGATGCGCCCTGAAATGGTGTATGATTACATGAAAGTCGAAGTTGAAATGGAAACCCAGGAAAAGTTCTACGCGCTTTATCTGGATACGAAGGCCTGCCTCATCAAGAAGCACCTGCTTTTTGTAGGATCGCTTAGCAGCTCGCTTGTCCATCCCCGTGAACTCTTCAAACATGCGGTAAGACTCTCCGCCGCTTCCATCATCATTGTCCACAATCATCCCTCAGGGGACCCTGAACCTTCAAGAAGTGACAAATCCATCACAAAAACTATGATGGAAAGTGGTAAACTCATGGATATTGAAGTGATGGATCACATCATTATCGGCAAGGGACGCTTTTATTCATTCAAAGCCCAAAAAGTCATGTGAATTAAGCGGTTTTATTGAATGGATTTCCTTTACAATAAGGAATTTATCATGTATAATGATGTAAGTTGTTCTTATGAGAAGATTTTATTGACAAACTTTACCTGGTTTGGGACTCTTTTCATGCTAGCAGCATACCGCACAGAATGGGTCAAAAAGCAGAGAGAACTCTCACCCTAATGGCGAGTCTTGAAATTATGAGGAGGTGCTCACACATGTACGCAGTGATCGAAACAGGTGGAAAACAACTTCGTGTCGAAGAAGGCAAGGAAGTCTATGTTGAAAAACTCGACGCCAAAGAAGGCGAAAAAGTAACGTTTGACAATGTAATGTTAGTCGGCGGAGACAAACTTTCAGTCGGCAATCCATACGTTGCCAATGCTTCTGTAGAAGCAAAGGTTGTCAAACATGGCAAGCAACGTAAAATTGTTGTTTTCAAATACAAACCTAAAAAGAATTACCATCGCAAACAAGGCCATAGACAGCCTTACACAAAACTCGAGATTACAGGCATCAAAGCCTAGCTCAAATAGCTATAGTCATACACGGAGGTGACGAATTATGTTGATTGAACTTCAACTGATGCCACTTATGGCATCCAAAAAAGGTGTTGGATCGACCAAAAACGGTCGTGATTCAGAATCCAAACGTCTCGGAAGCAAACGTGCGGACGGTCAATTTTGTACTGCAGGATCCATCATCTACCGCCAACGCGGAACGAAGGTGCATCCCGGCAACAACGTCGGCCGCGGCGGAGACGATACACTCTTTAGTAAAGTAGACGGTATCGTGAAATACGAACGCATTGGTAGAGACAAAAAACAAGCTTCTGTATATCCACAATAACCGCTATGGCAAACAGGCTATCCTGTTTGCCATTTTTATTGCGCGCGTGTATAATAAGCATTGAGGATAAGTTAAGGAGAAACTGTATGATAAGACTTGCTGACAAATTCGACCTGGACATTATAGACTCGCTTAGTGAAAACGCCATTGATGCCATGCGGACTGCATCCATCAAGCAATGGGATTTTTCTTATCCAAGAAAACCCCATTTTTTTAAGGATGTAGAGGAAAACAGGCTTTATGTCAATGAAAGAGATGGCAGGATTGTTGGTGTGATGGCCCTTCTTGAAAGCGAAGCACACTACGACTCTATCAACTGGTCAAGACCAAGTGGTCTTGTCATTCACCGCATGATTACCGACCCCAAAGTCCAGAACCAAGGGGTAGCCAGTGAACTTGTAATGTATGCTATCCAAGTTGCCAAATCGAAAAACATGAAAGCCATTCATGTGGATACCCATCCAGGCAATCCGAACATGCGTGCATTGCTTAAAAAGCACCAATTCAAATACCGCGGCTATATTGAATCCATTCACCGAAATGCGTATGAACGCATAGTGGAATCCGGATTTATCAAAAAAGTCGCCATATTCGGAAGCAGCGGGACGGGTAAAACCACACTCGCAAGAACGCTTGGTGAAAAATTGAATCTTGATGTGCTTCACTTGGACACGGTTTATTGGAGAAAAAACTGGACGACTTTGCCAAAACCCGAATTCACCCGCAAAATAAGACACTACATGCAAACCCACGAGCGGTTTGTCATGGATGGAAACTACACGAATTCAAAAACACTCAAAGACCGACTAGAGGTTTGTGATACACTGATACTTCTTAGATTTGACACGAAAAAAGCGCTCAAGGGTATCGTTGAACGAGAAGCTCAGTATAAACACCGGTTCAGAAGTGATATGGCCACAGGCTGTTATGAAGATATCGATCAGGAATTTTTACAATATGTAGCATTTTTTAATAATAAGAAACACAAAATTGAAGGCTTTCTCAACCGTTTGGAGAACAAGAAGCATGTGCTCATCTTTGATGACCGCACAGCGCTTCACTATTGGTTGAACAGTTTATGAGGTGAGCACCATGTTTGTAGATTTGGTTAAAATTAAAATTAAAAGTGGTAAGGGTGGAGACGGCATGGCCGCGTTCCGCCGAGAAAAATACGTCCCCAAAGGCGGCCCTTCAGGCGGCGATGGTGGACGTGGTGGCAACATCGTGTTTATTGGAGATGAAGGCATAACCACATTGCTGGATTACCGTTATGACCGTCACAGAACGGCTGAAGACGGCGGGAACGGACAAAACAAGAAAAAACACGGAAAAGATGGCGAAGATGCGTTTTTGAAAGTACCGGTTGGAACCACCATCTTCAACGATGAAACCGGCAAAGTTCTTGCCGACATCACGGAACACGGCCAAAAAGCCGTTATTTTGCGTGGCGGTCGCGGTGGACGCGGAAACGTCAAGTTCACCACCAGTCGAAACACCGCACCGAAAATCAGTGAGAACGGTGAACCTGGCGCAGAAATGGAAATACGCCTTGAACTTAAATTGCTGGCGGATGTAGGCTTGCTTGGGAAACCATCCGTAGGAAAAAGCACCATCCTGAGTGTCATTTCCAAAAGCCGACCGAAGATTGCCGATTACCACTTCACGACGATTCAACCGAATCTTGGGGTTACAGCCACGTCTGATCAGCGAAGTTTCGTAGTCGCCGATCTTCCAGGACTCATAGAAGGCGCCTCCCAAGGCCACGGACTCGGCATTCAGTTCTTACGTCATATCGAAAGAACCCGAGTCATCCTGCATGTCATCGATATGAGTGCTTTTGAAGGCAGAGACCCGTTTGAAGACTATGTCAACATCAACCGTGAACTTGAAGAATACGGTTTTGGACTTGAAGACAGACCTCAGATCATCATTGCCAACAAGATGGATATGCCGGCTTCAGAGGCAAACCTTGAATCTTTCAAGGCGCGTTATGAAGACCCGCATCCAATCATTCCAATCAGTGCGCTAACCCATGAAAACCTTGATAAGATGCTACTGAAAACGGCTGATTTCCTTGATGAACTTCCGATTTTCTCTCCATATGACAAAGAGGATTTCGAAGAACATGTAACTTATACCTTCCAACCCGAGGATACCCCGTTCACTATCAGAAAAGGCGATGACGGTATCTTTGAAATTGGAGGCGAAGGCTTGCAACGCCTCTTTGAAATGACTGATTTCAAAGAGGATCAATCGGTTAGACGCTTTGCCCGCCAACTCAAGATTATGGGCGTTGACAAAGAACTCAGAAATCTTGGTGTGGAAAACGGAGACATGGTCAGAATATTCAGCAACGAATTTGAATTCCTGGATTAATAATTAATTTGTATACAAACGAATAAACCTATACAATGTTAGGAGGCTTATCATGAATGACTATCAAGCGCTTTTTGATGTGGATGCCAATGATCTTGAAGAAAGATTGAACGACTACCATCCCTCGGACTTGGCACTTTGGCTTGTGGTCTATGAGGCCTCCTTTTGTGTGACAATACTCAATAGGCTTTCCATACAGTTTGCGGCGGACATCCTGAATTTCATGGAAGTCACGAAAGCAGCTGATATCCTCAATGCGTTTGACACATTGAAAGCCTCAAAGCTGATTATGGAAATGGACACTGATGAAGCAACTGATGTCCTCAAACTTTTCGATCAGACAAAAAAACGCACCCTCCTCAGTAAACTGGCGCCGAAAGACCGTGCCATGATGAACCGTTTCCTTGGCTATGTTGAAGACAGTGCCGGGGCTATCATGACCAGTGAAGCCATTGTGCTTAACAAGACCATGGATGTCAAGGATGCCATGCGCGTGCTGGTTCAATCGGCGGTTTCCGCTGAAAGCATCCAAACGCTTTTTGTGACGGATGAAGCGAACCTCCTTGAAGGGGTGGTTGAACTCAAAGCCCTGATTCAAGCACGGTCGCCTAAAGACATAGCTGAACTCATGGTTGAAGACGTCATCACCGTTTATACGGATACCCCCGCAGAGGACGCCGCCAAGATGATGCGTAACTACCAGATATACCTGCTTCCAGTTGTGGATCACGATTATGCTTTTCAAGGCATCATCACACTTGATGATGCCGCCGACATCCTAGAAGACGCCACGAGTGAGGATTATGCTCGCTTTGCAAACGTAAGTTCTGAAGCAACCATTCGTGATTCCGTATTTAAAAGCGCCATTCACAGACTGCCCTGGCTCACCCTTCTTTTAGGGCTCGGTCTGATCATTTCAGGTATTATTTCAGGTTTTGAAAACACCCTCGGTGAAGTGACAGTCATTGTGCTTTTTCAGCCCCTCATCCTGGGGATGGCAGGGAACACCGGAACGCAGAGCCTTGCGGTGACGATACGAGGACTTTCCAATGATTATTATACAACCAAAAGTGACGCGAGAAGCCATGTGATTAGTGAACTCAAAAGCGGGATGTTGAATGGTCTCGCCATTGGAACTTTGGGTTTTATGACGACAATCGGCTTTCTTTACACTACGAACCTGCTTGACGCGAACCCGTTGCTTGTAGGACTCACTGTGGCCTTGTCGCTTGTTGCCTCACTAAGTGTCGCCAGTCTATTTGGCACGATCGTACCTTTGACATTGCACAGATACAAGCTGGACCCGGCTGTAGCGAGCGGGCCCTTTATCACCACGTTGAATGATGTCATTGCGCTCGTTATCTATTTTTCGCTCGCCACCCTCATCATCATGACCTTGTAGGAGAAAGGATGGTTTCATGGCACGTCTCAAATTGATGACCCGGCAGTCCACCAGGGACCTATCGCTTTATTTGCAAAAGAAAAAAAGCGACAGTGCCATCCGCACGCGTCTGAAAAAAGCCCATCCTTATGACATAGGTGAGGCTTTGATCAAGGTGGAACCCGAGATTAAATCCCGTATTTTTTCGCTTATCACCGTTGACAAGCTCTCACAGACTTTTGAACACATGGAAAAAGAACACGTAGCCTCCAATCTTCATTTGGTTAACGATAAAAAGCTTTCCATGGTTCTTGAGAACATGGAATTAGATGAAATCGCCGAACTCTTCATTCATCTGGGTGAAGAGGCCATGGCCACAACAATGAGTCACATGAGCAAAGAAAAAAGGAAAGCTCTTAACAAAATACTCAAATACAACATTCTCAGTGTCGGTGGTCAGATGAACAACGACTACATTGAATTGTCATCATCCATGACTATCAAGGAAGCCATGCGTTTACTTATCAGCCGCGTAGAGGACATGGAAGTCATCGATACGCTCTTCGTGGTGGATGACGCAAAACATTTAGAAGGCCTGGTCGATCTCAGGGATTTGATTGTGGCAAAACATCCAAGCACCATCGAAGCTATTATGTACACAAACTTTTACAGTGCCCATGTTGATGATCTCATGCAGGATGCAATCAGTGAAATAAAACGCTACGATGCACCCCTTACCCCCGTTGTGAATGACGAAGGGATCTTGGAAGGCGTCGTCTCGCTGGATGATGTAATGGACGCCATTGAAGAAGAAAGCCATGATGACTATGCCAAGCTTGCCGGGGTCAACACGGAAGACTTCATTTATGATACTCCGTTCAAAAAAGCAAAAAGCCGTTTTCCATGGCTGGCACTGATGCTGGGGCTCAATTTGATTGTGACGAGTGTCTTGAGTGGTTTTGAAGACACCATCGCAGCCCTCACCGCCCTCGTCCTTTTCCAACCCCTCATTTTAGGAATGGCTGGGAACATAGGAACACAGAGTCTTGCGGTGACCATACTCAAATTATCAGAAGAGTCCTTCCCAAAATTCAAAAATACGCTCAAACACATTTCACGGGAAGTGTCCATCGGCCTCATCAATGGATTCTTGCTAGGGGTGCTAGGGTTTGCGATGGCTACAGTGTTTTTATTGTTTGCGCCAATGGGCGTGGTTGAAGCGGGAACTGTGATGGCTTCACAAATAGGAATGGTCGTAGGACTTGCAATATTTTCCGCTCTCACAGTATCCACACTGCTTGGCAGCATGATTCCAATGATTTTGAACAAAATCCATATAGATCCCGCCATTGCAAGCGGTCCCTTCATTACAACCTTGAATGATATAAGTGCCCTAATCGTGTATTTCACACTCGCCAGTGTGTTGATTCTTACATTACTCTAACAAAGGAGACAATGCCATGTACAGTTATATTAAAGGCACCATCACAGAAATCGAACCTGGAAAGGTTACCCTTGAGACCTATGGAATTGGGTACCATATCATAGTTCCCAATCCCTTTAAATTCAAGGTCGACGAATCCGTAAAACTTTATATCTATCAGCACGTACGCGAAGATGCCTTGACCCTCTTTGGGTTTGGGAATCTCAAGGAAAAGCGTCTGTTCGATGAGCTTCTAAGCGTCAAGGGCATCGGCCCTAAAAGTGCGCTTGCCGTCCTTGCAAGTGCGGAAACCGATGAAATCATCCGTGCCATTGAGATGGGCGATACGAAATACCTTAACAAGTTTCCAGGCATCGGCCCCAAAGCCAGTCAGCAAATCGTTCTTGATCTCAAAGGCAAGATCAAAAGCGACACCTTGAACATTAAAAGTCAAAGGCGACTGGACGAAGTCAAAGACGCCCTTCGTGCACTTGGGTACAAGAACAAGGAAATTGATCGGGCAACTAAAAACCTTGATCCGAAAAAGGATACGTCCTTGCTTATCAAGGATGCACTTAAAACCATGGCCAAAAAAAAATGATCCCACGGGATCATTTTTTTATTGGATTTGTTTATTTTGTGTAAAAACTAACCATCGA
>JAGYML010000100.1 GCA_018400615.1 bacterium
CTCACACCTTGTCCAGTTAGAATCTTCGCACCATTCAGTTTCGCATTCGATGCTACACGTGTGACAAGTTTGTAGGTGTCCACTATCATGGCCGTTGGCATGTCCAGACCCCCATACACATGGTCTGTTAGATTGGGTTCCTCCTCTCGCATTTCATCGCCTGTCATGACTCGTACTTCATGGATCCCTCGCGCTTTTGCACCTTCAGCGAGTTTCTTGGCTTTCATGAACTGTTTGTCATCCATAGCAAGCAAGAACGCACCACTTGTCAAAGCAGGAATATCAAACTTTTTAATCAAGTTTGGAAACATGCGGTTCCCCTCTAAAGCAAATTTGCTTTTGAGATAGCCTTTGGGAGGGGTAATAACCACTGGAGAATGTACAAGCGCACTGTTGTGCGTGGTTTGAAGTTGTGCCAGGTGCTCTTCTTTTTCAAGCAATGTCACACTTGTATCATACTGTGCCAGTTCACGTGCGATGAACGTTCCGATTATGCCACCGCCAATAATTAGATAATCAATCATAAAAATCTTCCTTTCTGAATAGAAAAAGAGCATGGTTGCCCGCGTGGGCAATCCATACTCTTCATCTCTTGGGAATTGAATTAGCTTGTAAATATATTATACGGTGTCTATTGAGTGTTGGCAAATAGTTTGCTTATCAAGTAATTTTTTTCCGATTGAAATCCTCTGTTTTCTACCACTCTCTACCTTCAAACAGATTAGTATAATTACACTTAAACCCTCGGCATTCGACTTATTTTTTCTTGTATGTCTCCACGATTCTTGTATAGAGCCTCAAAGGATGCATGCCATCATGACTTTCACCAAGAATGGCTTCTGACATTTCTTCAGGTTTCTTGATTCTCACGACGCCTGCCTTGATGAGCTTTTCCACATACGTTTCGTAGTTTTTCTCGCTAAGCACAGACGCAGTCTGTAAGTAGTTCTTGTAAGGTTTCAGTGTCTTCACGATGGAATCACATGACAGCTTCTTCACCCAGACGTTTCTAAAAAGCATCGAGAGTTCTAGGGTTGAATCATCGCTTGTGATGACACTGACGCCATCTTTTTTATAAATCCGTTTGCCCGTATCTTCCTTGACCATTTCTTCGTAGTAAAGTTCTACCGCGTTCTTGCTTTTCATGCCATAGGGGACTGGTTGATGTGCATCGCTTACTTCATGCAATATATTGAAGAACCGCCATGCAAAACGTTCGAGTGCTTCACTATCGTTGGTATTTAGATAAATGCCTTGCGCAGATGAACAAAGAAGCTGATTAGTGGTCACTATATTCTCCGCGAGGCCTCTCAAATCTTCATCGGATGCACTCAGGTCCGCGTAGGCAAAGGAAAGCTTGTGGCCCCATTCAATCAGTTTCGTGTTTGGACTTGCCATGGACCGTGCCGCCATGATGGCTTCGTCGCCTCCCCATACGACAATCCCATCCGCAATGTCCGAAAATACCTTCAAAGTCTCGATTTCAATCGATGGCACGTCGAAAACATAGATGTAATCCGAAAGTCTCGGTTCGATTTCAACCAACGCGGATAAGAGTATAACAGAAAGGCCCTTGTCCCCTGTAGGCAGTTTCAGGATGTTGATGTTGCCAACGAGCAATCCTTCAATCAGAGAATAAGCAGGTAAGACATCCAGATTGCCCGCCGCAATGTGAAAAAGAATCCCTAGAGGTCTTATGGCTCTTCCGTTATGCGGATCGAGTGGACTAAGCGCTTTATAATCTTCTCCAAGTTCTATTTCAATTTTCTTTTCAAGCGCTTCTTTTTTGAACGTCGAAAGGTAGTGCGCAAAATGCTCTTCGGGAATGTCGAATGTGCTCAAAAGTGGCTTTAGAAGATGGTCGAATTCTCCTGTTTCTATCTTTTGTGTTAACTGGTCACATGCATCGATGACCACGCCCGGTTCAAGGAATGCATTAT
>JAGYML010000101.1 GCA_018400615.1 bacterium
ACACGCCAGGGCCATGGCGATCATGACTCGTTGGCTCATCCCCCCCGATAGTTGAAAGGGATACGCCTTTAAAACACGTTCAGGGTTTGGGATTTTGACTGCCTTCAGCATTTCAAGAGCTCTTTGCGTGGCGGCTTCTTTATCCATATCTTGATGAATCATCAAGACTTCAATTAGTTGCTTTTTAACCGTGAAGACAGGATTTAAGCTGGACATTGGTTCTTGGAAAATCACGCTGATTTCATTCCCGCGTATGGACTCTAATTCTTTATCGGTAAGCGCCGATATTTCTTTGTCTTCAAAATAAATGTGCCCTTCGGCAATGCGTTGATTTTTCTGGAAGAGCTTGAGAATAGACATCGCCGTTTGGCTTTTCCCACTGCCTGATTCCCCGACGATCCCGAGGGTTTTTCCCGCCTCTAGTTGGAAGGATACACCGTTGACCGCTTTGACCACGCCGCGTCTGGTATCGAAGTACGTATGCAGTGATTCAACATTCAGTAAACTCATGCGATCCCTCCTTCTAAATCCAAATCGGGGGTTTTAAGTGTGGCTAAAACAAAATGGCCGGGTCTAACTTCCACCCAATCATGATCGGCATCGGCATCGTCCACGTAACGAAACTCTAATGTATCGGTTTCAAAGATGATGGGCCATTCAGGCAGTTTGTTTTCATCATCTTCCAGTTGAGGAATGGCATTGAGCAATTGTTTCGTATAAGGATGGGTGGGATGATCAAAGATTTCTTTCGCACTCGCAAGTTCCACCAGCCGGCCAAAATACATGACGCCAATCCGGTCTGAAATATACCTTACGACGCCTAAATCATGGGTGATGAATAAGTAGGTGAGATTCAACCGACTTTTAAGCTCTTGGAGAAGGTTAATAATCTGCGATTGAATCGATACATCTAAAGCACTCACCGCCTCATCGGCCACAATGAACTTGGGATTTAACACGAGCGCTCTGGCGATCCCTATCCGTTGGCGCTGACCGCCGGAAAACTGATGCGGATAGCGGTTGATGTAAGAGGCTTCTAAGCCACATTTTTCCATCACATCAAAAATGGCTTGTTGGTAAGCGGGGTCTTTTTTGGATTCAAAAATACCATGGATGAGTAAGCCTTCCCCGATGATGTCTCCCACTTTACTGCGGGGGTCCAAGGAAGAAAAAGGATCTTGAAAGATGATTTGTAAGTCTTTTTTTAGATAACGGCTTTCGGCTTTGGATAGACTCGATAAATCAATGCCATCATCTTTAAACGAATCATACTTCGCAAAGCGTTCATCTTTTTTTGCCCCATCTTCTAATGCTTTTTTAGCGTCTTGGGTCGTTTTGATTTGAGCATCTAATACGGATAGTTCGTTGTTTAATGCGTCTAAGCGAGACGTGGAATGAGACCCATCCAAAACGATTTTAATTTCTTCTTGGCGCACTTTTTGTAAGATTTTGGCGCGCTTTTTAAACGCGTGATACCAGCTCATCATGACCGATTGAACGGCTTTTAAATCCGGATGAGCCAATAAGCCCCCGACTATGCGAAACATGTTGTAGTAGGTGTTTTCAAATTCAATTTTTAATAGCCGGTATGTTTCTAACAAGGTGTCCAATTCTTCCCGTTTTTCAGGGGTTTCACGCAAGGGCTTTATGAGGGCTTTTAAGCGTTTAAGTTCAGCGTTATCACGGTCATAGTTTTGAATGGTTTTAGGCAACGTCCGGATGACTTTTTGAACGTAATCAGGCATGAAGTCTTCCAAGGTTTCCCCGTAATACATGGAGGCCCCACCGGTTTGCGTTTGCAGTTGAATGAGGGTTCTTCCAAAGGTGGATTTCCCGCATCCTGATTCCCCGACGATGCCTAAAGTTTCACCTTCTTGAATGTCTAAGGTGATGTTTTTATTCGCCTTGACGTATTCTTTT
>JAGYML010000102.1 GCA_018400615.1 bacterium
CCCTTGCTTTATTTGGCTTTTTGTCAAATAGTGTTGGTGAATGTATGACGGTGCCGGGCACGGACATTCGGACATTCCTACGTAATTGCTGAATTTGTTTACAAATATACTTAAACGGACTACAATATAAGTATATTTGTAAAAAGGGGTGATGATGATGAATTACCTGGAAAAACTTGAAAAGCTCATTCAGAAGCAACACGGCACAGTTTTAAGTGCTGACCTGGATATTTATAAAATTCCTAGAACCTATCTTCAAATGATGGTAGCCGAAGGGAAACTGGAAAGAGTGGATCGTGGTGTTTATGTTTCAATCGATGCCATTGAAGATGAAATGTATGCCATGCAAACGAAATATCCAAAATTGATTTATTCTCATGAGACTGCGCTCTATTTGCATGGTCTTTCTGACAGGACGCCTTTTGAGTATTCAGCCTCTGTTCCAAGTGGTTACAAAGTGGTGGGATCAGTCGCAGATCGATTCAAAATCTACTACATCAAAAAAGAGCTGCACGAACTTGGCGTTGAAACGGTGAGGAGTTCACATGGTAATCCGATCAGAGCTTACGATGTCGAGAGAACTGTCTGTGATTTGATCAGAAGCAAAAGTCGAATCGATGTGCAGATTCTAAATGATGCTTTGAAACGATTTGTGAAATTGAAATCTGCGGATCATTCAATTCTCTTGCAATATGCCAGGAAACTTAAAGTTGAAGCGGTACTGAAAAGTTATCTGGAGGTGCTGATGTGAGTGGGAAAGCCATGTGCTTAAAAGCAAAAATCAGAAACTTGGCCAGGAAGAAAGATATGTCCGCCCAAGTCGTGCTTCAAAACTACATGTTTGAACGGTTCCTGAAAAGGCTTTCTCAATCAAAGTATCAGGATAAATTCATCCTGAAAGGCGGAATACTGATTGCGGCACTTGTCGGCATCGATAACCGATCGACAATGGATATGGACGCAACGATTAAGAATTATCCTATCAACGTTGAAGCCCTGACCAAAGCGATCAATGACATCTGCAGCGTGGTCATTGATGATGATGTGTCCTTCTCATTTTCCGGAATCGATGCCGTACGGGACGATGATGCGTATGGCGGTTATCGAGTGAGCATTATGGCTGAATATGATACCATCACGACCCCCATGCAGATTGATATTACAACGGGTGACGCCATCACACCAAAGGAAGTCCTCTATTTGTTCAAAATGATTTTTGAAGAAGGCAGCTTCGGAATTTGGGCTTATAACATTGAAACTGTCTTGGCTGAAAAAATGGAAACTATTCTGAGAAGAGGTGAGCTGAATACGCGTCCAAGGGATTTTTACGATGTTTATATCTTGGCGAAGACCCAGCGTTTTGAACATTCGATATTTGTAGACGCCCTGAAATCTACGGCTGCACATAGGGAAACGACTCATATCTTTACGAACATCAGCAGTCGACTGGATGAAATCAGTGGAAGCGACACATTGAGATCCAGATGGAGTAAGTACACAAAAGATTATCGGTACGCGGATGGGATCACCTATGAGGATGTCATGGAGGCCATTAGGGGATTGGTTCAGACTCTCTGATTAATTTGACGTATTTACAAAAATTCGTATCAGTCGAGTGAAGTAAGTATACCTGTAATTAAAAGTCGCCTTCTCAATAACAATCTGTTGAGAAGGCTTCTTCAATTCAAGTTTGCTAAAGCTCAGGTTCCGTGGACTTCTGTTTCGGTTTGGCCATATGCAGCTCGTCCTTGGGTTTGATGGGGATGGCGACGATGCGGCTGCCCATCTTCATGACGATCTCAGGATCTGCAAATTTCTCCCGATACTTTTCTGCCAGCTCTGGTGTGAGGGAATCAAAATCCTCTTCGCCAAGCCCGCAGACGATGAAGGTCCCGGCGATGAT
>JAGYML010000103.1 GCA_018400615.1 bacterium
AAGCGAGCAAGGTGGCTTAGAGGGTGGGGAATTCCGCTTGTTTGTTAAAAAAACCTCCAAGTAACAATACTGAGCGATCCGGCATCCCATCACCCGCCTCAGTTACACCCCTCTTCCTCTAACTTGACTCTATCACGGGTTAAAACACTATTTATGTCATATATGTAATTATCTTTTATTAAATATTCCTATTCCTTCCGCATCTTTGATTTATTGAGTGTCATCGACCCACGATTGTAAACATCAAGTAAGTTTCCCCAGAAAACAACAAATAAGCTTCTCCACCTATTTTTTCCATAAATGGTTTTTCTGTTTCTCATTCTACAACTATCTTCGCCATTAGAATAGATTGCTTCTCAGCGGTGCAAGAGTCGATCAAGAATGGCCGTTTTCAATGCCGGTTCACCAATCAACTGGATCCACTCCTCTGGCCCTTTATTGGAGGTTATTGATTATGAATGTCCCAATGTCCGTGCCCGGCATCGTTTTTTCGTGCCCGGCACCGTTTTTTCACATGCCCGGCACCGTTTTTTCAAAAGAGGCCACCTCTTTGACGATAATTTTTTCAAAGATCAGAACAGGCACATCGGGACGGTATCAATTCCTGGTCATGGTCTGGACTGATCCGGTTTTTATCAGAAAACAAGTGCCGAAGCGGCAGATTGGGGAGATCAAGATGCCTTGGTATACCTTCAAACACCTATGGACACCACTCGAGTGGGTGGGCATCAAACTCTATCGCAATATTACCGAGGACAGTCTGTGGATCAAAGTCGGTGCCAGGCGAAGAAGACCCTTGAAACCCGGAAATACAAAAGGGTATCAGCGGTAGCAAAGGACAGGCAGTTCCGATAATGACTGAGGGTAAATGGCGCCGGGCAGGGGACATTAGAAAATGTCCTCCCCACGCCATTTTTTTGCTTTGTTGCCAGAACACTCGTGACTTCAGTCGTGTGAGGTTCGATTTCAGGTGAACAAATCAACAAAAAAACAAGGAAACCCACTGATTTCAATGGGTTCTTAATGTATCAATAGTTACATTCTTTTGTGGTGGAAGTGGAGCGCAACCATTCAAAATGACGTCCATATTCGACAGAAATCAACTGTCAATTGATTATCTATAGATTTCTTTCCTATGTCCAACTTCAACAGCAATAACGATTAGTCTCGCATCTTCAATCTTGGTCAGTATTCTGTAATCGCCTATGCGATACCTCCATTTATCGTTCAAGCTTCCTTGAAGTGATTTGCCATAGAGTCTGGGGTTCTCACAATTTTCCAATTTTTCTTCAATGTATGCAATGATTAGCGCTGCAATCTTCTTGTCCATCTTCTTGAACTGCCTGAGTGCTGTTTTTGTGTATTGAACTTGATAATTCATAAGCCAAGTTCTTTTTTCAAATCGCCATGGCTTATGAGATCATTTGACTTCTCTTCATCCCATACTTTGTTGAATAATGTCAAATCATACTGATCTTCAATTTTTTCAATTACAGCTTCTCTTATGAATGTTGACAGGTCTACATTGTGCAGCTCTGCATATTTTCTGATCAACGCATCATCTTTTTCATTCAACCTCAATGATACTGTACCCATCAAGCACACCTCCTAAATCGTATTACATCGTATTACACCGTAATAATAACCCGAATGATTCGTAATGTCAATCCGTACTCCTCAAAAAACGAATCCAATATATAGTCCCTATCTGTCCCATCGAAAATTACACCATTATATAGACTTTATCCCATATTCAATCCAACATGTATTG
>JAGYML010000104.1 GCA_018400615.1 bacterium
AAGTCTCGCTGATCAGACGAATCTTGGTGAAAGTGGCCATATCATATTCTTAGACCGCAATATGGACTTGCTTTATTCTTCTTCGGATACCTGCAAGGACAACACATGTGAAAGTGTCACCATCGCCCGCTCACTTCTCCTCGGGGGTGAAAATGTGACAATGGATGGCAAGGCGATGTATGCCAATGTGAATACGCTAGGGCATACACGCTGGCAGATTGCATCTTTCGTCGATGTGGACGAAGTCTACGCGACCCGTCAGGTCGTGCTTTACAATTTGACCCTCATACTGATCATCACCGTCGTAGTCGCCTCATTCACCTCTGCCTTGACCGCACGGCGAATCAGTAATCCTCTCAATGAACTCAAGCGTCATATGCGCCTCTTTGAAAGTGGAGACTTCAAGGAAAGAACGCCTGTGCAAGGTCAAAAGGAAGTCGTCGAACTCTCAGAGACCTTCAACGCCATGGCGAGTGAGATTGAAAGACTCATGGACAAGGTCTACCAGGAACAACGCGCCAAGCGAAAGACACAGTTCATCGCCCTGCAAAACCAAATCAACCCCCATTTCCTATACAACACCCTTGATTCCATCCTTTATCTCTCGGAGAGTGGGCGCAGTGAAGAAGTCGAACACATGGTTACGGCGCTTTCCAAGTTCTTCAGAATCTCAATCACCCACGAAACAGGGGTTGTACCACTCAAAGAAGAAGTTGAACACGCCCGCCATTACCTGAGCATTCAAAGAATCCGCTACCGCGGAAGCTTTGACTTCACCATCAACATAGAAGAAGGGCTCAAGGATTTGAAAGTCTTGAAACTCTCCATTCAACCGCTGGTGGAAAATGCCATCTACCACGGCATCGATGAAACGGTGGATGAAAAGAGTCTGATAGAAATCAACTGTTACAAACACGCCCGTTTCATGCATATTGATGTGAAAAATGAAGGGCTCGGCATGAGTCCTGAAGACATAAAAACCATCACAGAAAGTTTCAAGAATACCCAAGAAGAAACCAGCCATATCGGACTCAAAAACATTTATCAAAGATTGAGGCTCTATTTTGGCTCGAATGCGGATCTGGTCATTGAAAGCGAGATGGATGAATATACCGTCGTCTCCATTAGAATTCCTTTGAAGGAGGCTCAGCATGCGTAAACTTATAAGCCTTGTCTTGTTGATAGTGAGTGTGGTCACACTGGTTGCGTGTGACCACACCGATGACCTTACCGTTCCCCTTGTCGTTTATGACATGAGTGACGACTACATGCAGGACTTTACGGATAAAATCATCGATGAAGCCCAACAGGATTTCACCATTGAACTGCATGATTCAAAGAATTCACAGATTATCCAAAACGAAATCATCGAATCTCTGATTGAAGAAGATCCCCCCCTCATCATTGTGAACCCCGTAGACAGACTCGCCGCGCGCATGATCATTCAGAAGGCCAAACAAAAAGACATTCCCTTGTTGTTCATCAACCGTGAGCCCCTTAGAGAAGACCTTGATCTTTATGAACATGCCTACTATATCGGGGCTGACCCCGTAGAAAGCGCAAACCTTCAGGCTGAAGCCATTGACGAACTCTTTGGTGGGAAACCAAGTACGCTCAACCGCTATGACAAAAACAACGACGACACCCTCCAAGCGGCCATACTGATGGGCCAACAAGGCCATCAGGACGCTGAGATGCGTACCAAACACGTGATTAGTGCCCTTGAAACCCTCGGGTACTCAATAGACTTGTTGACTATCAAAGTCGCCA
>JAGYML010000105.1 GCA_018400615.1 bacterium
ATGGATTTTACCATCGACCGCAACACGCTCTATCCTCTCTTGAGGCGACTTGAGGACCAGGGTCTTTTACAGGCTGATTGGGACACAAGTCAAAGCAGACCGCGTAAATACTACACGACAAGTCCTGAAGGTTTGTCCTTGTTGCCGGAGATGCAGGCCATTTACACAGATCATAAGCAAGCCATCGAACAAATCATGGGAGGTTATTGATATGTACATTGAACGTTATCTTTATGCCGTGGGAAAATATTTGCCCGCCCACAAACGCCGGGACGTCACCAAAGAACTGCGGAGTCTCATTGAAGCCGAAAAAGAGGAGCTGATCGTCCACGGAGCCGATGAGTCAACTGCTGAGACCAAGGTTCTCAAAAACCTGGGATCGCCCGCGATCATCGCTTCCGAATACTATCCCACCCAGGGGGCGGTTGCCAAAGACCTTGTTCCCTTGATGTTCCTTTTGATTCGGATTCTGGCGGTAGCACTTCCAGCTGTCTTGTTCTTTGCGGATACTTTGGGCTATTTTTTCAATGACACATCGCCGGCCTTTACCGGTTATCTGCTTTATATTTTAGAACACATCCCGAATTACGCCGTCAACACCCTTGCCATGGTCGGCATTCTCTTTTTGATCTTCTATGGAATCACGGCCGCGAGAGACAAGAGCATCACTGATTCACCGGCTGCGAAATCATTCGAACCGGAAGATTTGCCGGACATTCCGGCTGATGATTTCAAAATCTCGGTGATCGGTGAAATCATCGCACTGATTATGTCCGTCGCTTTCCTGATTATCCTCAACCTTTATCCCGGTCTTGTCGGCATCTATTTTGACGGGACCGTCCGTCCCATGTTTGACACATCATTTGCGGGACTGCTTTGGATGGTGAACGTCAGCCTTGTCTGGAGCATTGTCCTCTCAGGCATCCGTCTTGCTTTGAACCACAAGACCATCGCCACGAAAATCCTGAACTACGTGCATCTACTATTTGTGGGCTGTTTGCTTATTCTTCTTGGTTCCAGGGACATCTTCAATGAAGTTGTCATCACGGAGTTCCAGCTTGACATCATCCCCAAAATATTCAACGTCCTGTTTTACGTCGGCGGAATCGGTGCCATCCTCGGAGGCACGGTGGATATGGTTAAAACATTGATTCCGCGCATACGCAAATAAAACCGTCCGTCCAATAAAAAAAGCCCCGACCGGGGCTTGCACGACGATTATCTCTCGTCGTGTTTTTTTATTTGAATGAGACGTTCAGTTCCATCTCGGCAATCTGTTCGATCGTATGATGGATCGAGCAGAATTTTGTGCCGAGTTCGGCACTTCTTTTCAATCCCTTTTCATTGCTGGGATTTTCGATCGTCATATCGATGCATACGGATTTCAACGGTCTTACGTCCCCTTGCGATGCTTTCTCGCCCGAAATTTCGACGGTCGCTTCATCAAATGTGAGACGCTTCTTCTTCGCAATTGAAAGAAAGGTTGCATAGAAACACGACGAAAGGGCCCCGAACAGCAAATGATACGGTTCCATGCGCCCTTCTCCGCCGCCGACATCTATCGTGGCCGAGGGCGATGATAACTCGCCTTCGAAGTCCATGTTCCATGTTGAAATCGTTTTATCCAACGCCATAATAATCACCTCTGTTCATGATTATAACGGATACACGCATAAAACAAAAGCATCATGCTTGAAACGGACCGGTG
>JAGYML010000106.1 GCA_018400615.1 bacterium
AGCAAATCCGGCCAGCCCCATGATTTCCAGAAACTGGTTGACCCGGTAATCCAGATGTTCTGTATCCTTTCTTAGGGATTCCACAAGAGATAATCTACTCATATTTTCAACATAGTTTATGTGTACCCTAAAAAGACAAATACGTCAAAATTTTATCATACTAAGCCGCAATCTCCAAAAAATGCGGGACAAAGGCAGAAGGCTGTGATATGCTCACAATGTATAGAAGGAATAAAATCAATACATTGATAGGGTAATGAGTGAAAAAAGAATGAATGAAGAGAAAAAAGTGTTGATAAAAGATGCGAGCAAAAGACTGACCGGTCATAAAAGAAGGGAATATCAGGCTCACATCACTACCAAATATTTCGACGGAAGCCCCTACAAAGCTGAACGTGAGATGGGATGGGGCAGAGATTGCGTGGCGAAGGGGCTCAACGAAGCTCGCACCGGGATCAAATGTGTGGATAATTATCAGGGACGGGGAGTAAAAAAAACAGAAGATGTGATGCCTGATATCAAAGAAGATATAATATCCCTTGTGGAACCTCAGACTCAGGCAGATCCTGCCATGAAAAGCTCTTTGACATATACAAGAGTTACTGGCAAGGCTCTCAGAAAGGCCTTGATTGATGAAAAAGGATACCATGATGAAGATCTTCCCTGTGAAAACACTATGAGCAATATGTTGAATCGAATGGGATACAATTTAAAGCGTGTTCAAAAATCAAAACCGGTGAAAAAAATAAAAGAAGTTGATGAAATATTTAAAAATGTATGAAAGGTAAATAATGAATCCGATGATAATCCCGGATCACTAAGAATCTCTATTGATGCCAAGGCTAAATTGAAGATAGGCGAGTTTTCACGAAATGGAAAATCACGTGATAAGGAAGCGAAGAAAGCAGAAGATCATGACATGAATCCCGAAATAAAATTGGTTCCCTATGGTATTCTTAACGTTTTGAATGGAATGCTTTCCATTTTTTTCGGCACTTCTTCTGAAACAAGTGACTTTATCGTTGACTGTTTGGAAATGTGGTGGGAGAAAAACAGCAAAGCCTACCCTCACATAAATGAATTGGTTATTAACCTTGATAATGGTCCGAATTCCGCAAGCGGCAGGACTCAATTCATTCGAAGAATGACTGAATTCAGTGACAAAAGCGGTTTGCGAATTCGCTTGGTTTATTATCCCCCTTATCATAGCAAGTACAATTCGATTGAAAGATGTTGGGGAATCTTGGAAGAGCACTGGAACGGAGAACTTTTGGATTCAGTATCAAAAGCAGTTAATTGGGCACGTACGATGACATGGAAAGGGATAAACCCAGTTGTCAAGTTGGTTAAAAAGTCATATAAAAAGGGAATCCGCCTTACAAAGAAAGAAATGAAGCCTTACAATAACAGGATTAAGCGTTCATGCAAACTGCCCAAATGGGATGTTGTTATTGAACCAGAATGCGCGTAGTTTATTTTTTGTGAACTCCCTAAAAGAGCTTATGCGCCTATGTTACTGTCAAATGGATATGTCAGCCTTTGCCTTTAAAAGTTATTTTGAGTTTATTTTATGTCCTTTTTCAGCTTTTTTTTATCTCACGGATAAATTATTACAAACTGTTTTGCCACGCAAGATTGCGCGCGAATTATTGGAAAAA
>JAGYML010000107.1 GCA_018400615.1 bacterium
ATTTTGTTTTTGTTTTCAAGATATTTCGTAAAGTTTTTATCGTTAGATTTTCTTGATTTACATAATTCAGATTGACGTGTAGATAAAGTAACTTGTCCACAGATATGATTTTTCTTTGTTGTGATATAATCTAACATTGAACAGAAGAAAGTCTCATTATCTGTGTTCAAATATGGTGAGTTTATTAGCTGAATTCCTTTATTTTCAATATTCGTAATAATTATTGTTATCCATTTCCAATATTCCCAGCTATTTTGGTGAAAGAAAGGATATGAATCAATATCCAGATTATAATCACAATGACCAAACGCAATTTTACTCAGTTTCTGGTGAGACTGTAGTGTTAAGTTAATTAGGATATGACGGTTTATATTTGTATTTTTGTCAAAATTTTGACAAATGATACATTACACCATCAAATTAAGTAAGACAGAGGTAGATGATCTCAGAAAAATTATTTCAAAGGGAAGCCATACTTCACAAGCCTTTCGTGCCGCATACATTTTATTAAACTGTGATAAAGGGGATTACTCTGCTGATCCAGAGATAAAAAACTCAGAAATAAGTAGGGTACTCAAGGTAGGCGAAAGAACGATTGATCGCGTTAAGAAAAAGTTCATTGAAGAAGGATTTGACAATGTGTTGGACAGACGGCCATCTCCACAAAACTACACCAAAAAAGTAGATGGAGATATTGAAGCTAAATTGGTTTCACTTTGCTGTAGCGAGCCACCCGAAGGATTTGCGAAATGGTCGCTAAGACTTTTGGCAGATAAGATGGTTGAGCTGAAGTATATTGATTACATATCGCACGTCACAGTAGGCGAGGTGCTAAAAAAAACGAACTTAAGCCTTGGAAAGTAAAAGGATGGGTAATTCCACCAGGGCAGAGCAGTACATTTGTGGCAAATATGGAGCAAGTGTTGGATGTTTATAAGCTGGCATACGATGAAGATTATCCGGTTGTTTGCATGGATGAGTCCCCCAAGCAGTTGATTGAAGAAGTTGCTTCAACGCCCATGAAATCAGGGCAGGAAGCCAGAGTAGACTATGAATATATCCGGCACGGTATGGTTAATATATTTATGGCAAATGAACCGTTAAAGGGCAAAAGATTGGTTGAAATAACGGAACGCAAAACAAAAAAAGATTGGGCCAAGTTTGTGAAACGAATAGCTAACGAAATATATCCGGAAGCGAAAAAGATAAAATTGGTTATGGACAATTTTAATACACATAGCGCATCAGCTTTTTATGAAACTTTTGAACCAGAAGAAGCCAAAAGTTTGTGGGATAGGTTTGAATTTGTTTTTACTCCTAAACATGGCAGTTGGTTAAATATGGCAGAAATTGAATTGCACGTGCTTAACGGACAATGTCTGAATCGTCATATTGCTACGATGCAGGAAATAACATCCGAAGTTGAAGCATGGCAAAACCATAGAAATAATAAAACGTCAACGATCAATTGGCAATTCACAAATGAACAGGCACGTATAAAACTCAAAAGGCTTTATCCGTCATTTTCCACTTAACATGACACTACTATAAATTCACAAGACTTAACATAGAAGATATAATTAAATTCTTTAATGAATTTGGAGTACTTGAAATTGCTTTCTTGAAAATTTTGAAAAACTCGAGCAGGGTAG
>JAGYML010000108.1 GCA_018400615.1 bacterium
AAGAAGAAATATTATGGTTAAGCTATCATATTTCCATCATCGTTTGCAGCTTCACAACCATCTCCGGTCATCAGCTTACAGTAAACGAGTTGGTCGTTACTAAACTCTGAAACATCAAGTTCTTCAAGAGCTATTACCGTTCCAGCACCTACTAGGTCATTCGTGCTTACTGCTGCAAAAGCTTCTTCACTAATATCCCAAATAAGTCTGTCGCCAAGCGAAACATTGGCACCGCTAGTCGCATCAACTAAACATTGAACGACACTACCGGGCATAGCAATCTTGACCCAAGCACCACTATCTTTTGATATGGAGCCAACATCTTCTAAGATGATACCAGCAAACTGGTAATCTCCAGCACTGGAAGGAAAGGTTGTTAAGCGACACCGCATTGATACCGGCAATGAATCTCCAGAGTCACCCCAGACATCACGTGTAATATACTCCGCTGTTATCTCACTATCATCATTGAGAGTGAGTGACGGGTCATAAAACAACGCCTGTCCCTTTTTAGGCGAAACCGCAGAATCACTTTTGTTAAAATAGTAAACTTCACCTATGATTTGAGGTAACGATTTACTGTGTGTATTCAAAATAGACATTTTAAATCTCCATTTTTAAGGGTTATCAAAAATTACGAGGAATACGTCAGAATCGCATTTGACCGCCTGTTTGCACAGAAGGTGTTAAGCGACAAGTCGTAAAACTCATTAAACTGATTATGACATTTCGGGTCTTTTTGCTCAGTCTTGTAGAAGTTGTCTTGAGAGTCAACAAATACAAAGAATGAATCAAGGTCAGCCATAACAATCGGGCTGGCAATATCATTATGTGCATTGTTGTAATCATGTCCCTCATCGTCAAACTGCGGAACCCAAACAACAGGCGTTTTCTTAAACAAGATATTGCCATCCATACTGGCAAGGTCTCGTCCAAGATTTTCGTTCTGATCCTCGCCAATACGCTCCATTTCCTCCAAAACAGACTCAGTCGTATATATCATACGTCTTGTGCCGGTCTCAGAAGTGAACTCCGAAGCAGAAATCGGTGAACGCCACCTTGTTCTACGGAACGCCTTTCGCATTTTTGCGATAAGGTCATCTTTCGTTACCGCGGAATACGTGTCTGTCCAGTTTTTAAAGCTCGGAACATTGTCGAGATTAACACCGGCTATAGATGAAAAATCATTATTCACTGAAGAATAATTTGGCAATCCACCATTAAAGCCTTGTGTCGCATCGGGAACAATCCAATAAAACAAACTCAACATTAAGTTTGCCTCATCGGGGTCAGGGACACCAAAAAAGCTTTCTTCCAGCGTCTCAATCATTCTCAACATACAATCTTGACGTCGTGGCTTTATCACATCATTGATAATATACTTACCACTATTGTGATTGAACTCGCGTCTTTCATAAGCACAGGCGTCTGTTATATGCTTCCACTCAACCCGCATCTTTTTCAGCAGGTCTTGGATATTTACTTGGTCTGAATCGAATAACCCAACCCACCGGCTGGAAGCCCCGGAGCCGGTTAAGAGAGTTTTCTCAAGCCCCATACCGCCGGTCTGCATCTTCACATTTTGACGTTTACTCATCATATTGAAGAAGATATAGTCTTGCAACTGCGGGGCAAGAAACTCCCATTTAT
>JAGYML010000109.1 GCA_018400615.1 bacterium
AAGACTTCATTGAGAAATTCTTCATCCGTGTAAGCATCGAAATTCACTTCAGAACTTTCTTCTTCGTTCTGTTCAAACAGATTATTGAGTTTTGATACATAATCAAGATAAGGCGTCAGTTCAGTCAGTGTTTTGGTTACCGCTTCACCGGGATGTTCCCATTCCCCTTTGTGTGTCCATTTTACATTGCGTAAATTGTTGAACTCGCTTTTGTCTTCATCGTAATAATAATCCGATGTGACTTCACCGCGGCCTATTATTTTGAATTTGCCTTCCTTTACAAAAATGATATCCCCTGTTTGAATGTCGTTTGCGAACTGCCAGAGTGCCAAAGCGTCGTTTTTATGCGATAGATTATCACCATGAGCCGTTCTGAGAGCATCCGCAATTTCGGTCTTATTGCTGTATTTTCTGATATCACCTATTTCATCCCAGCCAATGCCCATGATGCCTCTTTCATAATATTCATCCCAATACTTGGAATTTGATCCAGGTGTATACAGCCAGTATTTTTTGCCTACTGGTTCTTCATTTTGCTTTGGTGGAGGTGTCTTTAAATTATAAGCGGCAAAAGATAATTCTTTGAAATTTTTATGAGGGTTATCCGTTTTTTCAAAGAATGCTTTGAGACTTTTGACAAGATTGAGATAATTTTTACCACTGGGTGGGTTTTTTGGATTGAGATATTCATCTATGTCCGTGTTGTAAGGAAAATCCCTTTTGAAAAGCAGTCTTCGGTTTCTTGAATCCAAATTCAAGTAATCGTCAGGGCGAATCCAAAAAAGTCCGAACGTGATATTCCATTTGACCTGTTTTTGCTCGATGACAGTATCATAAGCTTCAATAAAAGCATCTTCATATTTGTCTTTGGATTCATCCGCATACTTGATGGCCACTTCGAAAAGCGTCCATAAATTGTCAATGTCATGTTCCTTTCTTCCTTCTTTACCGGTATAAAACCACGCAGACATGTTGTTGACGAGCGGTATGGAGTCAAAGCCTGTAGGAACTGAAGCGCCAACATTAAAAACTTCTTTATACGCTCTAATAATCAATTGACGATTTTCATCTTTAATATGCTTGTTGAATGTCGCCATCACGGTAAACGGACCCACATCATTTTGTTCTTCTCCATCCCTTTCAGTGAATGGATAGGTCATGTTTATTGATTTGTAAGCCTCTTTGATTTTCCCTAACAAAGTTTCTCTGTCATTTTTGAAGTCCAATAACTTAGTAGAAAACTCCTGGTAAAAACTGGTCCAATCCGTATTCATTTTTCTATCCCCTTTATTGTGTATTCATTATACAATCCGTATAATGTGCTATCCAAATATGTTAAAGCCTTATCTTGTAAGGCTTTTGGAATCCCATAATAGGCTTCTGCGATTGATCCTGTAATGGCCGCCAGTGTATCACTGTCTCCCCCTAGGGATACTGCGGTTCTTATCGAATCTTCAAAGTCGGTGGATTCCAGAAATGCCTGAATGGCCTCAGGTACAGTATCCTGGCATGTTTCATTGAATGTATAAGTATCCCTTATTTCATCAATGGTGAAATCAAGTAAGTAGTAGTCCTTTTCTATTCTATTTCGGATGGCTTCTTTGGTTGAGCCTGTGCGAGCCATGAATATG
>JAGYML010000011.1 GCA_018400615.1 bacterium
GATAATCAACGTGTTTTTAAAGGCATCAACGAAGTTTGGATCTTGTACCGCTGTTTTAAAGTTTCCAAGGAACGTAAAGCCGTCAAATGTTCCTTCCAAATAGTTATAATCATTAACGAATGTTAGGAAAAATGCATTTACAATTGGATAGAAAATGAATATTCCAAGTAGCACCAGGGCAGGTGCAAGGTAAAACCAGGCTTTGACATTATGTTGATCCTCTAGCATTTAGACGATCTCTCCGGTTTCCTTGTTGAAAACATGGAATTTGGTAGGACGTACACTCAATTTGAGTTCTGTGCCTGGTTCAACGCGTTCTTCTGAATCGACGATTGCCCTAAATGTCTCGCCTTCCGCGTTTGGTTTTTCTATGATAAGGGTGGTATCGCGACCGATGGTTTCCACCAGGTCAACGGTCACTTTGAAACTCGAACGTTCGACAATCCTAAAGCCTTCGGGACGGATCCCTATTTTAACTTCCTGGTCTTCGCCTTCGTATTTGGCGATGTTGGCATCCCCAATCATGAGACGACCATTTTCAATACGACCATCAAAGAAGTTGATTGGAGGGGTTCCTAGGAATTTTGCTACAAACAGATTATCGGGTTTGTCATATACAAGTTGCGGTTCGCCAACTTGCTGGGTAACCCCTTCACGAAGTACGACGATTTCATCACTGATACTCATGGCCTCTTCCTGGTCATGGGTAACAAAGATCGTGGTAATACCGGTTTCGCGTTGAATCCGTTTGATTTCTTCACGTGTTTGAAGACGGAGGCGAGCATCAAGGTTGGATAACGGTTCATCGAGCAACAACACGCGTGGTTCCTTCACAAGCGCACGTGCGATTGCGACACGTTGCTGTTGACCACCTGAAAGTTGTTTGGGCTTGCGGTTCATAAGATGTCCGATTCCAACGAGGTCTGCAATGTTCTGTGCTTTTTGTTGCGCCTCTTCCTTATCCATTTTCACATTTTCAAGCGGGAACATGATGTTTTGTTTCACCGTCATATGTGGATAAAGTGCGTAGTTCTGAAATACGAGTCCGATTCCGCGATCTTCTGGGGGAACCGGCGTTACTTCTTCATTACCAAAAAAGATTTTGCCTTGTGTCGGTCTCAAAAGCCCCGAAAGCATGAAAAGCGTGGTTGATTTACCGCACCCTGAGGGACCAAGAAGCCCTGTTAACTGTCCAGATGGGATGGTAATATCAAGATTGTCCACTGCTACTGTCTCTTCCGCTTTTTTGGATTGAAAGACTTTAGTCACGTTTTGTAATGTTATTTCCATAATTTATTCTCTCCTAAACCTAATCAATTTTTGACAATCATTACAGTATACAACAAAATACAAGCGTTTTCTACCTAAAAACCGAAATCAATGGATTTACATTGGTTTTCATCAGAAACTAAATTTGTTTTCATTGTTGAGTTAAAAGACATTGTTTTGAAAAAGAAGCCATATTGCAAAGATAATCGCAGCCACAATAGCCAGTTTCGATACTACTTTGACCAGTCCGATTACGCCTGAAATTAGGATTAGTATCAAAACAACACCCCAGATTAACTGCTCTGTAAACGTCAAGCCTTTGGCATAGGATGCCGCAGAATCAATCAGGCTATTGAAATCGAGCATATTCTCAAGTGCGTCCATCAAAAAATTCAAACCGGGAATCTGATCGTACCATGCGAGTATGGTTGGGTTGGCAAATATCATTGAAAACATGTGTTTCACCTCTCTTTAAAAGTCTTATTGTTTCAGAGTTTCTTTCGACCCTCCAAAGCCTTGTTCAAAGTTATCTCATCCGCGTAACCGATGTTCCCTCCAGCCGGCATGCCATAGGCAATGCGGGTAATGAGTATATCGATATCCTTGAGGAGTCTTTGCAAATAAAGCGCGGTTGTTTCACCTTCATCACTTAGATTGGTAGCAAGAATGAGCTCTTTGTGCTCGTCATTCTTAAGTCTTTCAAGCAACGGTTTGATGGAAAGTTCTTCAGGGCCAACCCCGTTGCTAGGGGAAAGCACTCCACCCAGTACGTGGTAGAGTCCGTCATACGTTCTCGTTTTTTCTATGACGATGACATCCCGACTCTCCTCGACTACCAGGATTTTAGAAGCGTCCCTGGAGGGATCTCTGCATATGGGACAAATGCCTCTATCTGTCAGGTGGCCACAGGTTTCACAGGGTTTTATTTCATTTTCCACGCGTTCAAGCGTGGTTCTGAAAGCTTCGTAGTCTTCATCCTTGAAGGACGAAATGGTGTAAAGCGCATACCGTTCAGCGGTTTTCCTTCCAACACCAGGATAGCGCATGAACGTTTCAATCAGATTGTTTAATGCATCGGGATAATCCATTGAATCAGAAGCCTCCCGGCATTCCAAGTCCTTGCGTAAACTGTCCCATGGTTTCCTGTGTTTCATCGTCGATCTTTTTCATGCAATCATTGATCGCAGCGGTAATGGTGTCTTCAAGCATTTCAATGTCTTCTGGATCAAAGGCTTCTTTATCAATCGTGATGCCTTGCATCTCTTTTGCACCATTGAATTCGACTTGGACGGTTTTCCCTCCAGCCTGACCGTAGAATATGGATGCTTCCAGCTCCTGTTGAGCTTTTTGCATCTCCTTTTGCATCTTCTGTAGTTTTTTTACCATTCCTGGGTTCATGGTCATTCTCCTTTCTTTTCTTTAACAATATCCCCGAAATATTTACGGGCTTCTTTTATGCCACTACTTGTGACATCGTCATAATCTTCTTCATCCTGCGGGATTTCCACAAGACGTGGATGGTCTATGGGGCTTAATTGAATAAATTCATCTTCCGAATCGCGAGAGCGGAATTTCTTGATGAATTCCTGTGAAATGTTTTGCCAGACTTTTTGAGGCAAAGCCAGAAACATCATCTTTCTGTTGAAATACCTTTCAAGAATCGAAAGCAATTTGGTCTTGATACTCGGTTGCATCAATCGGTTGCATACCACGGGGGAATCGTAAGCCACTAAAATCATGACCCCATTCGTGGCCACCAGACTGCCGTCTGTAATCATTTTGGCGTAATCAAGTTCTGAAGCGTCCACAAATCTTTCGATATCATACCACTTTTTAACCATGTCGATTTTCATCTCACGGTCCGCGGAATTCAAGACATCTTCCACAAAATGAATATCGAATGTCTTGTATTTCTTATTGGAGAACTTATTATACAAGAAAGTGTACTTATCGTTTGAAGCCACTTCTTTTCCACTGTGTTTTTTTCTTGGTGCCTGGTCTGTATTTTCACGAATTGGTGCTTCATCTGTGGAATCCCCTTGTTTATCGGGCTCCTTACTGTCAACTGGTGAAGTCTCTTTTGAACGGGTCTGCTCCTTTTCCTGAGCAACCGACTTGTTCAGATCTTCATGACCCTGTTTATCTTCAAGGGCATCGAAGACTTTGTCAGCGGGAGAACTTTCTTTGTTTTGTTTGGAAGGCGTTATCTTTCCAGAATCCATGCGGTCTTCCAAATCGGAAAGTTTGGTTTCAAGCCTCTGAACGGTTTCTTCCAGACGTTCTGTTTTTTCTCGGGCATAAGACACTTCTTTCAAGGTGTCATCCACCATTTTTATGAATCCAAGTTCCAAATAGAGTTTTCCGTCAGTGGAAAAGCGCATGGATTGTTTGGTTTCATTAAGGATGTCCATATGGTGAAACAGTGCCGCATTGCTCAATGTTTCACTCAATGCTTGGAACTGTTTTGTTTGATAAAGGGTTTTGGACTCCGTATCCCGGGTGTTTTTAACGTAAAGCAGATCTCTGTAAAAGACAATCAGATCATCAATGATATGATCGCTTTCCTTGCCCTCCTCAATAAGCCTGTTGAGTATGTGGAGAGCTTTCACCGCATCTTCTTTTTGAACGGCTTTTACAATATCAAGGATGTTGTCTGCAGAGACCGACCCCCTGATGGCGTGCACGTCTTCTTTGGTAATGATGCCTTCACTAAAGGCCATGACCTGATCAAGCAGACTAATGGCATCGCGCATTCCGCCTGCAGCGGATTCAGTGATAAGGATTTTTGCATCCTCTTCGATGTCGATTGATTCCTGGTCAATGATGAGATCGAGTCTTTTAAGCATCTCTTTTTTCTGAATGCCTCTGAAGTCAAAGCGTTGACATCTTGAATGGATGGTCGAAGGCACTTTGTGAGGCTCGGTGGTCGCAAGTATGAAGATTGCGTGTTTCGGAGGTTCTTCAAGCGTTTTTAGGAGTGCATTGAAGGCCCCTGTTGAAAGCATGTGAACCTCGTCAATGATATAAACCTTGAACTTCCCAACACCGGGAAGGTACTTCACTTTATCTCTTATTTCACGGATTTCATCCACACCGTTGTTACTCGCAGCATCAATTTCAATGACATCGTTGATGGTATTGTTCTCAATTCCTTTGCAAATCGAACATTCGTTGCACGGATTCTTAACTGGAGCGTTCTCACAGTTAACGGCTTTCGCGATTATCTTCGCGACACTTGTCTTCCCAGTTCCTCTGGGACCGCTGAAGAGATAGGCATGGGCTAGCTTGTTTTTTGAAAGTGCGTTCTTAAAGGTCTTCGTGATATGTTCCTGTCCGGCAACTTCATCAAAATCCTTTGGTCTGTAGGTTCTGTAAAGTGCTTTATATGCCATACTATCCCTCTTTTTCGGTTTCGTTTGGTAAGATATACGCTTCTCTTAGTTTCTTGGTTTTCTCAATGACAATCCGAGCAACCGTTTCTTTTTCGCCTTCCCCTTCAAACTGTGAAAGCAACGTGTCATAATTGAGCACATCCGTTTCCCCGTTTTTGAAAACCTTGTACATATCCGACATGAAATCCCTGAACCGTTCGTCCTCATTCAAGGCTTTGAAATCATCTGCTTTATATTTCATCTGTCTTTGTACGGTTCTTGAAACTCTCAGAAGAAATTCCCATTCTTCACTTTCCTGATTAGCATGTGTCCTCGTATTCTTGGTCATTTTATTGAAGAGCCAGATTAAAAAGGGCACCAATATAGGTAAATACCATACCCTCAATACCGCTTCTGTAAAAGACATCTCAAAAAAATAATGCGCTGTAATCCCATAAATGAGCACCGCGATTACTATCGATAAGACATAACGACCATAATAGCCGACACGCTTCTTTTTACTAAATACATTCATATAATCACCTAGTTCGTATTATACTATAAAATGCCTTATTATGATATAATTAATTTGGGTGATAATCATGAACAACGATACCATAGCTGCCATATCAACTGCACTGGGTCCAAGTGCGATAAACATCGTTAGAATGAGTGGAGACGATGTTTTTTCTATTATAAAACCTTTGTTCAAAGGGCCTGACTTGTCCAAGAAAGAAAGTCATACCATTCACTATGGAAGAATCATGGATGGGAATAAACCAGTAGATGAAGTCCTTGTCAGTTTATTCAGAAGTCCCAAAACATTCACCAGGGAAGACATGATTGAAATCAATTGTCACGGTGGGTCATTCGTCGCTCAAAGAGTCCTTGAACTGCTACTTTCAAAGGGCGCACGGCTGGCGGAAAAAGGTGAATTTACGGAAAGGGCCTTTCTTAACGGTAGAATTGATCTTACCCAGGCTGAAAGTGTCCTGGATATCATAGAAGCAAGAAGCGATTACAGTCTTACACTTGCCAACAAGGGACTCGATGGTGAGATATACAGTTTGATACAGAGCCTTCGCGAGGATTTGATTGAGATTGTAGGCCAGATTGAAGTCAACATTGATTATCCGGAATATGACGATGTTGAAACCCTTACAACCGATATCGTACTTCCCAAGATAGCCGCCCTGAAGAAACGGGTAGACAAGGTCTTGGGTACTGCACGTGTGGGTAAAATCATCAGAGAAGGCATCGAAACCGTCATCATAGGACGCCCCAATGTCGGAAAATCAAGCGTGCTCAATGCACTGTTGCGTGAAGAGAAAGCAATCGTCACAGAAATCCAGGGCACTACCCGTGATGTCGTGGAAGGTGAAATCAATATCGGAGGCCTTGTCTTGAACCTTATGGATACTGCAGGCATTCGCGATTCCGAAGATCTGATTGAACGCATCGGCATCGACAAATCCAAACAGCTCATTGAAAAAGCCGACCTTATTCTATATGTCCTCAATAACAATGAACCCTTGAGCGAAGAAGACAGGCAACTTCTCGACCTCACCAAACACAAAAAACGCATTATCATCATCAACAAGATCGATCTTGAAAGTAAAATTGGGCGCACGTTTGACAACAGCGTTTCAATAAGCGCACTCAAAAACACAAACATCCATGTCCTGGAAGACAAAATCAAGGACCTGTTCCTAGAAGGCGAAATTGCTTTCAAGGACAGCACTTATCTTTCAAACACACGCCACATCGCAAAAATGCGTCAAGTAAGCGACATGCTTGAAGATGCACAAACCGCCGCAGAAGGGCTCATGCCCGTCGATATGGTTGAAATCGATCTCAGGAGTGCGTGGAACACACTCGGCGAAATCATCGGTGAAAGCAAACACGCTGAACTTCTGGATGAACTGTTCAGCCGGTTTTGTCTCGGAAAATAATCAGTCGTCAAACCGGTATTTCTTACCGTCTTTTTCCCAGCCCAATATGTTATCCAGATTAACATTCGCAGCCGCCCTGAATATCGACTTGTCTATGTCTTTGTGATTCTGTTTCAGTTTTTCAATGAGTTCTTTCATCTCTTGACGTTTTGAAGCCGTCTCCCCTGCAGCCACTGTGCAACCACAGTCCATAGGAGCAATGCCGGCACGTTGCATGATTTTCGATACATCTTTTTCACGCACGAAATAAAGGGGACGAATCAAATCAATCCCTTCGAAATTTTCAGAACGCACCTTGGGGAGCATGGTTTTAAACGTTCCCGAATAAAACATGTTCAGCATCGTTGTCTCAATGACGTCATCATAGTGGTGTCCAAGCGCAAGCTTGTTGCAGCCATATTTTTCAGCCAAGGAATACAAGATACCCCTGCGCATGCGCGCACACAAATAGCAAGGATAGTCGGGGGCTTTCTTTGCTACCACGTCAAAAACCGCCTTGTCCTCTATGATAAGTTCAAGGCCTAAACGTTTCGCATTTTCTTCAATTTTATGTCTATTCCAACTTGAATAGCCAGGATCCATCACGATGAAAACCACTTCAAAATCCACAAGCGGATGTCTAATAAGCTCTTTAAGCATTCTGGCAAGCAGCAAGGAATCTTTTCCTCCACTCACCGCAACGGCCACCTTGTCTCCGTCTTCAATCAAGTTGAATTCCTTGATGGCCTTGATGAACCTTGACCAGAGTTCTTTCCGGTATTTTTTAATCATATCTTTTTGAAATGTCTGTTCTATACTCATTTTCTTTCCTCCAAACCACTCATACTATATCAAAAAACTTTCAAGGCGCAAACATATATTAAATAATTAAAAATAATAATAAATAATTAAATGTAAATATATTGAATTATTTTGAATTTCAATGTATCATAGACCCATAAACACAGTTCATTATATGGAGGTGAGCGTTGTGGGTTTTGAATGGACATCAAGAAAACCAATTGAAGGCGTAGCGACAATCTACGAATCAAACATCACACTGAACAAAAGTGCCAGCGCACATTTTGAACATGCTTACTGTGTATTGCTGGGCATGGACAAAGAAGAAAACAAGATTGCAATCAAACCCGTTACAAAACAGGAATTCGAAAGAGGCACCATTCCCGAGGAAAAAAGACATAAGATTACCGTCCGCTCAAGTTATGCTCGGGTATCAAACAAGCGGTTCATTGAAAAAGCGGCCAAGATAGCCGGCTTGGAGCTTAATGAAAACAACGCACTTAAATTCAAAACAATGTGGAACGATGAACAGGATGCCCTGATCATCGATCTTAACCAAGAAGGAGAGACTTTAAAATGAATGAAATCATGATACTTATCTGGTTCGCTGTGATTCTCATAGCCGCATTCATAGAAATCACTACCATGGATCTGACCAGTGTATGGTTCTCGATTGGCGCTGTTATATCATTTATAATGGCTATTATGAATGTCGCGTTGTTTTGGCAAGTCGCTGCGTTCATAGTGGTTTCAACAATTCTGCTTTTGAGCGTTCGACCATTGGTGAAAAACTATTTCAGAACCAACATTGTTGGTACCAATGCCGACGCACTCGTTGGCAAGGTGGCAACCTGTACCAAACCCATCAAGGTAAGTGAACGCGGTCAAGTCAAGATTGACGGTCAGTATTGGTCAGCCATCACCTCTGAAGGTGATAGGATAGAAGAAGGCGACAAAGTTGAAATCCTCGCGATAGAAGGCAACAAATTAATTGTGGTAAAAGCATGAGTGCACACGCAGGACCGTTTAAACGTTTTACAGCCTTTATCATCGACATCACGATGATTTTACTTGTGGTATTCACTATTTTCAGCCTTTTTGTTTCCCCCATTATGGAAGCGACTACGGACTACGAAGCCGGATCAATCAATATAATGATCAACCAGGCGGAGAATTTCAATGATGAAGTCGACGCTTTGGAACAAAAACTTGAAACCGATGACAGTTATACTCAAGCGGATTACGATGAAGACTATCAGGCTTTGGAAAGCGAGTACAATACGCGCTTCGATGCCACCATGCAATTCATCTATTGGTCTCTCGTATTTCATTGGGCACTAGCCACACTCGTCAATTACCTGTATAATGGATTTACCAAGGGCCAGACACTCGGAAGACGGGTCATGAAGATTTATATGTCTGGGCGAATCAGTTGGTGGACCCTCTTCATCAGAGAAGTTTTATGGAAATCGTTCTTCTGGGTATTCACAGTCTCGTTCGGCATCTGGATCGATTTTCTACTTATCAGCTTCACCCGTAACAGAAAAACCATCAGGGACCATGTATCCGGTACCAGAATACTCTTAAAGGATATCGTATATCCTTTCTGATATTAAACAATCCAAGGAGGAATTAAGTTATGCCAGGATCATTTGGAATCATTCTTACCATCGTCATCATAGTTGTTATTCTTGTGTATTTGGGGACTCGTTTCACCATCGTCACCCAGGCAAATCGATACATTGTTGAACGCCTAGGTGGCTATTACCAGACATGGGACGTCGGTATTCACTTCCTCATCCCATTCATTGACAGAACCAAACTTAAGGTATCCATCAAGGAAAAGGTTACGGATTTTGATCCGCAACCCGTTATCACAAAAGACAACGTCACGATGCAGATTGATACAGTCGTTTTCTTTCAGATCACGGATCCAAAACTTTATACGTACGGTGTCAACTACCCTATCAAAGCCATCGAAAACATCACCGCGACCACGCTGCGTAACATCATCGGTGATTTGGAACTCGATGAATCTCTGACTTCAAGGGACTACATCAACGGCAAGATGCGCAACATCCTCGATGAAGCCACCGACCCATGGGGAATAAAAATCAACCGTGTCGAAGTCAAGAACATCATTCCACCTAAAGACATCCGCGATGCAATGGAAAAACAAATGCGTGCAGAACGTGAAAAACGTCAATCCATTCTTATCGCTGAAGGTAACAAGCGCTCCGCAATTCTAAACGCCGAAGGTGAAAAAGAAGCCCGTATCCTTAGAGCTGACGGGGAAAAACAAACCCGTATTCTTGAAGCTGAAGGTCAGGCAAAAGCCATCAGAAGCGTCCAAGAAGCGACAGCCAAAGGTATTGAATACATCAAGAACGCCGGCGCGGACGAAGCCTTCTTGCGTCTCGAAGCTTACAAAGCGATGGAAAAAGTTGCAGATGGACAATCCACCAAACTCATCATCCCGTCTGAACTTCAAGGCATTGTCGGACTTACATCGACACTGGCCGAATCATTCAAATCAGAAGCGTCTCTTCCAAGCGAAGAAGCGAAAAAGCTTAATGACGAAGCCAACGCGAAACGAAACGAAACCTCTTACACCAAGAAAGAATCCACCAAAAGCAACAAATAAACGAACTTTGAACGCGTTGTCCTAAGAACGTTTGGACATAAATCTTCCCTGTCATGTAATATAGACAGTGGAATGATTGAAATTCTCGATGACCTGAATCCGACATTCAACCGGATTCAGGTCTTTTTATAAACTAATGGATACCCTTTATGTTTCTTATAATCTTTTAGTTCAGTTGAACTCCTGGATAAAATGATCTCTGGTTCATGTTCAGTAAAACCATTCTATAATTCATGTTTGGACCATGGCCTGTCTTTCGACATAAAAAACACCTGAAGAACGCACTGCTTAATCATTTATTCGCAGTGGGTTCTTCAGGTGACTGTTGGCAAGGTGTTTTCCTTACCGTTGGTAGTTTGGTGACTCTTTGATTGCACTGATAGTATGGGGATGCGATTCTTCATGCCCCGCTTGTGATATCTTGACAAAGGTGGCTTTCTTTTGAAGTGTTTCAATGGTTTTTGCCCCTTGGTAGCCCATAGATGAGCGAAGGCCTCCTGTCAGTTGATAGAGAACATCTTCTACATTGCCTTTGAAGGGGACGCGTCCTTCGATTCCTTCAGGGACCAGTTTCTTGTTATCCGATTTTTGGTTTTGGAAATAACGGTCACTTGATCCACGCTTCATTGCAGCCAGAGACCCCATACCCTGATAAGCCTTGTATTTTTGACCCTCTTCAATAATAATTTCACCCGGAGCTTCTTCACAGCCAGCAAGAAGCGTTCCGAGCATGACACTCTCTGCACCAGCCGCAAGCGCCTTGGCGATATCGCCGCTGTACTTGATGCCACCATCAGAAATAACAGGGACATTATGGGCTTGGGCAACTTCAAAGACATCCATCACGGCTGTAATCTGAGGCACTCCGATGCCTGCGATAACCCGTGTAGTACAGATGGAACCAGGTCCAACACCCACCTTGAGTGCGTCGGCTCCGACATCAATCAATGCCTTTGCAGCCTCCATGGTCGCAATATTTCCTGCGATGATCTCAAGATTGGGGTATTCGATCTTGATTGAACGAACCATATCGATAACTCCCTTTGAATGGCCATGGGCAGAATCAACAATGATAACATCAACCTCCGCGCTGACCAATGCCTTTACCCTGTTCATAGTTTCCTCAGAGACACCCACCGCAGCCCCACATAGAAGTCGACCAGATGAATCCAAAGCTGCATTTACACTGTGATATTTATCCTCGGATAGAGAATCTTCCGATGGTTTCACTACGTGGTGCTTCACCACTCTTACCATATCAGCCTGAACATCGCAGGATAGATTCTTGTGGATAAACCCGATTCCACCCATCATGGCCATCGCTATGGCCATGGCGCTTTCACTGACAGTATCCATCGCACTTGATAGGATAGGTATTTTGAGCTTTATGGATTTGGTAAGTCTTGTTGCAAGTTCAGTCTCGCTTGGAAGGACATTCGAATAATTTGGAACAAGCATTACATCATCGAATGTCATGGCTTCTTTGATGCTTTTCATGAATCTCACCTCTTTATATTATTCCCACTCGATGGTACCTGGGGGTTTGGATGTTATGTCGTAGACGACGCGATTAATACCTGATACCTCATTGATAATACGGTTTGAGAGCGTCTCAAGAATCTCATAGGAGATTTTCGCCCATTCGGCAGTCATGCCATCAAGGGATGTCACGGCCCGAACTACTACGACATGATCATAAGTGCGTTTATCTCCCATGACCCCGACGGTCTTTAAGGGTGTGAGAACCGTAAAGTATTGCCAAATCTCCTTGTCAAGGGCATGGAGTTTGAAGACCTCACGCAAGATTTGGTCACTTTGTTTCAATATCTCAAGTTTCTCCGTGGTGACATCTCCGAGAATTCTGATAGCAAGACCAGGGCCTGGAAAAGGTTGACGATTGATAAGTGTATCCGGCATGTTCAGTGCCTTGCCAAGAATCCTCACCTCGTCTTTGAAAAGCTTGTTCAAAGGCTCAATCAAATCTAGTTTCATGATTTCTGGAAGCCCGCCAACGTTGTGGTGGGATTTAATGGTCTCTGCTGTATCCGTTCCAGATTCTATGGTATCGGTATAAAGCGTCCCCTGAGCGAGATAAGCCACATCATCTAGCTGTTCAGCTGATTCTTCGAAGACCTCAATAAAGGCATTTCCTATTATTTTTCTTTTCTTTTCAGGATCGCTGACACCCCTTAGAGCCTTAAGGAAACATGCTTTTGCATCCACTTTCTTTATATTGAGCTTTATTGGGGAGGCAAAGGATTCCATGACTTCATCAGCCTCGCCTTCTCTTAAAAGACCATGGTCGACGAAAATACAGGTGAGTTTCTTACCAATTGCACGGTCTAAGAGCATCGCTGTTACGCTTGAGTCAACTCCACCACTTAATCCGAGCACTACACGCTTGTCTCCTACAGCCTTACGGATGATTTCAATCTCGGTTTCAATGTAGTTTTCCATCGACCAGTCTGCCTTGGCCTTGGCGATGGTTAAGACAAAATTTTCAAGTATCGTTCTCCCCTTTAGTGTATGCTGAACCTCCGGATGGAACTGAACACCATAAAATTGATGTGCTTCATCCTCAATCGCTGCAATTTTGCATGAAGGGCTCATGGCAATTGTATGAAAGGCGTCAGGTATCTCTTTGACATGGTCGCCATGAGACATCCAGACTCTTTCGACTGACGCCAAGCCCTTAAAAAGAGGACTCACTTCTTCAACAGAGACCTTGGCACTGCCGTATTCACGGTAAGGTGTCTTCTCTATGGTCCCTCCCAAATGATGGACAAGAAGCTGCATTCCATAACAAATACCAAGTATAGGAATCCCAAGCCTTAGTATTTCCGGATCAATCGTGAAGGCCCCTTTGTCATAAACACTGTTGGGCCCTCCACTCAAAATAATGCCTTTGACATTTCCCATCTTTTTAATGGCCTTCGCGCTTGTTGTGTTTGGAAAAAGTTCACTATAAACACCAAGTTCACGGATTCGACGCGCAATCAACTGATTTGTCTGAGAACCGTAATCAAGTACGACAATAGTATCATAATCCATAATGCCCTCCTTTGATCCAATAAAAAAAACGTTCAAACGAACGTCTTTGAATGCAAAAAAGCCATTCATAGTCCCAAAATTATGGCTTTGGGGTAGAGACGTCCGAACCGTAATATCGGAACTATATGAAATGTTGGGTTTATTTTAATGCATTTAGAGTAAAAGTACAACGAAAAATCAGGATAATGAACAAATGTTTTGAAGCCTCTTTGACGATGATTTCAACTAAAGCCAACTTAGGCTTGTTTGTCAGAACCTTGTCTAACGAAACAATCCTATAGAAATAAAAACAAAAAAACTATCAGAGGGATTTCTACCAGGTTTTTTTCAGATTCAAGCTGTGACCATGGCTTCTGTTGAGATAGCTCTGATAATAAAATATTGTACTGCCTTTTGAATGTGTCTCAGCTTTAAATTGTTACTTTATAGTTTTAGATTTAAGTGTGTATAAATATAGGAAACTCAACGGCATGGACTAAAAATATGTGCGCTTGAGAGCCCTTTTCTTCTCAATGCAGGATCGGTGATTCATTAACTATAGAAAAACCCCGAAAAGTAGACATTACAGGATTTTTAGCCTGCATTTCCTACTTTAAGGGGTTCAAAGTTCTGAAATCACAATCTTTTATTCAACTAGAATTCACAGTTGTTCGGAGTTCTTGGAAAAGGAATGACATCGCGAATATTCGCAACCCCCGTCACATACATGAGCATGCGATCAAATCCAAGACCATACCCTGCGTGTTTGGTCGTACCGTATTTTCTGAGATCCAGATACCACCAGAGCTCATCTTCACTCACGTTCATTTCCTTCATACGTTTCTTAAGTACGTCGAGGCGTTCTTCACGTTGTGATCCTCCGATTAGTTCTCCTGAACCCGGCACAATCAAGTCCATTGCGGCAACGGTCTTTTCATCGTCATTGAGACGCATATAGAAAGCTTTAGTATCCTTTGGCCAGTCTGTAACGAATACCGGACCATCAAAATGTTTCACAAGATATTTTTCATGTTCACTCGCCAGATCGCCCAGAGGATCAGGTGTGTTTTCAAACGTAACATTGGCATCTTTTAAAACAGCAACGGCTTTTGCGTGTGTCATTCTCACAAAGTCGGCTTCTATAACCTTTTCAAGTTTGGCTCTTAAGCCTTTGTCGACAAATTTGTTTAGGAAGTCTATTTCATGAGGGGCTTTTTCAAGAATCCTTTTAACAAGGAACCGTACAAAGGCTTCGGCATTGTCCATGTCCTCTGCCAAGTCACAAAAGGCCATTTCCGGTTCAACCATCCAAAATTCTGAGGCATGGGTGGAAGTATGAGAGGCTTCAGCCCTAAAAGTAGGGCCAAAGGTGTAGACATTTCTAAATGCCTGTGCAAAAATTTCAGCCTGGAGTTGACCGGATACTGTCAAATTGGTCGCCTTCCCAAAAAAGTCGTCCTGAAACGGCGCGTCTTTTTTGAAATCCTGTGGTTTGAGCGTCGTAACTTTGAACATCTCGCCTGCACCTTCGGCATCACTGGCTGTGATGATCGGACTTGCAAGATGCACGAAATCTCTTTCTTCAAAGAAAGTGTGAATGGCATGGGTGAGGATACTCCTGACGCGGAAAACCGCAGTAAACAAATTTGTTCTCGGTCTCAAATGAGCGTTTTTACGCAGGAACTCCCGGCTGTGTCTTTTCGGTTGCATAGGGTAGTCTTCGTTGGATTCACCCTCTATTTCCACGGCCTCCGCCTTGATTTCAAACGGCTGGTTTCTATTAGGGGTCAAAACGACTTTTCCTGTAATGTTGAGTGCTGAGCCGATGTTGATTTTCTTGATTGTTTCAAAATTCTCAAGCGCTTCTTCATACACCACCTGAATGGTTTCAAAAAAACTTCCATCATTCAGGTTGATGAACCCAAAAGCCTTTTGAGGACGGTGATTTCTAACCCATCCCGACAAGCTTACCTGCTTGCCGTCCATTGATTCATATTCGTTGAAAATAGCTTTGACTGTTGCCATGATAAAACCTCCCTAAAATAAAAAAACGTCCCTTGTATAAGGACGAATAATCGCGGTACCACCTTAATTCACATTGTGCACTCAAGGCCTCTAACGCAGGCATGCGGATGGGTCTACTTTGTTCTTCCATCACTCCCGGTGTTATTCGTCTATCTATCTTTTTCTGGCTTCCACCGTCCCAGATTCGCTATAAAAGAGGAAAACAGACTACTTCTCCGTTCATCGTTTTACAAATTCATTATATACTGTAAGCTTTATTTGTCAATACATTCAATTTACTATATACTTAAACCAAACTACCCTGGAGGCACTTAAAATGAATGAAACTCAAAATCAATTTGCATTAGCTTCATCCGGATCGAGAATAATAGCCGCACTGATTGACTACTTGATTTATGGATTTACCATCGGCATTCTGCTGGTTATTACCTGGCCCTTTTTGGGCTATGACAATCTTTATCAAAGCCTGATTGACTATACTATGGATGGTACTGTCAGTGAAACCTACATTGCTTACTCTTTGGCAACGATTATTTTGTCACTCGCAATTGGGATTGTATATTACGGACTTGTCCCAACCAAGACAAAAGGACAGACTCTTGGCAAGAAAATGATTCATATAAAAGCCATCAAGTCAGACGGCACACCGCCTTCTTTCTTTACACACTTAGCAAGAGCAATCATTATCTACGGGGCCTATGTCAGCGCACTTTTATCCTTGGCACTGCTGATAGATGATTACAGTCTGTATCAAACACTGAATACCCCCTTCAGTTACATCACTTCTTTTGTGATTATTATCTCCCTGGTGATGATTCTTTCAAGAAATGACAAACGCGGCCTTCATGACTTGATTGCCAAGACCTATGTTATCAATGAAACATCGAATTTGCCCTCAGACTCACAACCCACCCCATCCAAAAAAGAAGACCCCTTTGAATTTGATTATGACAGTCTGGATGACGCCTGAATCTATTATAAAGCGCGCCCCTTTAGAAAGTAGAGGGGCGCGCTTTTCATTTACTCTTTTTTAGCGTCAAACAAGGCACTTAGAGGCTTATCAAGAATGATGTTCATGATGCCTTGACCAAGAAGCGGTGCAATGCTCAATTGTTTGATTTTGGTAGACTGCTTGTCTTTGGTGAGTTCGATGGTGTTCAGCGTCACGATTTCCTTGATGGCGCTTTTTTCAAGTCTTTCAACTGCAGGGTGAGAAAAAATAGGATGGGTACAGGCGGCGTAAACTTCAAGTGCGCCGGCGTCTTTCAGAGCTTCTGAAGCCCGTGTGATGGTTCCAGCTGTGTCTATCAGGTCATCTATGATGATGGCGGTTTTCCCTTTGACGTCCCCGACGATGCCCATCACTTCAACCTGGTTGTCCTTCGGACGGCTTTTATCGATGATGGCAATGGGTGCATGGAGTGCATTCCCCATTTGCCTTGCTCTTACCGCGCCCCCATGGTCTGGTGATACAATGACAATATCCTCGTTTTTGAGAATGCCACGGAAATAATCCACGAGTATAGGCATGCCTCTGAAGTTGTCGATTGGAATGTCGAAAAAGCCTTGAATCTGACCGGCATGCAAGTCCATCGATACCACACGGTCAGCTCCAGCAGTCACAATGAGATTTGCTACGAGTTTTGCGGAAATGGGTTGTCTGGAAGAAGATTTCCTATCCTGTCTTGAATACCCGTAATAAGGCATTACAACCTGTACACTTTTTGAAGATGCGCGCTTCACCGCATCAATCATAATAAGCAGTTCCATCAGATTTTCATTGACTGGCGGGTGGGTCGGTTGAATGATGAATACATGATGGCCTCGGACCGTTTCTTCAATGTTTACACCGATCTCACCATCAGCGAAGCGTTTGACCTCGCATTTACTTAAAGGGATTTTAGTAAATTCTGAAATTTCTCTTGCAAGCTTTTTGTTGGCACTCAAAGAAAAAAGCTTAACCTTTTGACCGTCGAATATCGCCATTTTTTGTTATAGCCTCCACATTTTTTTAAAACCATTATTTTTTACACTTCTAGTATACTGCTTTTCATAAATTTTTAAACCTTATTCCAAAATAAAGTGCAACTTTTTAAGTTGCACCCATCCCTTTGCTTGATTCTACTCTTCTACTTCAAGATTCTCATACGCTTCAATCACTACTGTTTCAATGCGATTCCTGGTTTCCTGGTTGATTGGATGCGCAACATCCTTAAACTCACCATTGGGCATCTTACGGCTTGGCATTGCAACAAAAAGGCCGTCTTTCCCATCAATGATGCGCAACTCATGAACCACGAAACATTCGTCAAACGTAATAGCTGCAATAGCTTTCAAACGGTTATCGCTATTGAACTTCTTGACTCTCACATCGGTGATTTCCATCAGTATCCACCCCGCAATTTGTGTCTATACCACTTATAATTCGGATTATACCACATGATTAAAACGTTTTCAAATAAATTAAAAATATACTTAAGCGCATAATCAAAGGGTTTTCGTAAGATTCACCTGGTAGCTTTCCTGATTGTCAGTCGCTATCTTCTCAAGAAGTTTTTTATCCGAATCAAAGACCATCATTGTAGGGCCTGATCCACTCATCAAAACAAGATCCGGCTTGTAGGCTTTTAAATTGTCCTTAAGTGTTTTGATTTCAGGATAGATTTTGAAGGCAAACTGTTCTAAGGCATTATGAGCTTTTTGAGTAAAAAGCTCGTAGTTTTTATTGTAAATCGCATTGGTCATCGAAGTAATCTTCACATTGGGAACCTTACTGACGTCCACTTGCTGATAGACCTTTTTAGTCGGAACTTCTATGTCTGGGGTTACCAGTAAAACCGGGAGTTTTAGCTTTCTATCAAGAAAGAAAAGCTGTTCGCCCTTGCCTCTGGCAATGCATGGTTTGTTGTAAATACAAAAAGGAATGTCGGCACCGAATGGTTCAGCCAAACGCGCCAGTTGCTCATTGGAAAGCTTGAGCTTGAACAATTTGTTCATAGCTCTAAATGCAGCGGCCGCATCCGCGCTTCCGCCTGCAAGACCTGCAGCAATCGGAATTCTTTTTTCAAGATGAATATTGACACCCTCTTTGATGTCGTACTCTTTCATCATGAACTCAACCACTTCATACACCAGGTTGTCTTCTGGCTTGTCCGTGATTTTGATACTGGTGGTCAAATCAATTTTTTGATCTTCACATTTTGAAAAGACCAGCGTATCATGCAATTTGACGCCGACCATTACCATTTCAAGATCATGGTAATTGTCTGGTCGTTTTCCAAGAATATCAAGATACAAATTGATTTTTGCAAACGCACGCTCTTTGACAGACACAGTAACCCTCCTTCAGTGTTTCACGTGAAACTTATAGCAATTCATCCCTGAAAGCTTCACTTAACCGAACAAATTCCCTTACGGGTATGGCTTCTGCTCTCAGAGTTTCTTTATACCCTTGTGCCTTTAAAAACCCTCTTATTGCGTCTTTGGGGATTTCATAGGCTGCATGCAAATTATTGATTAGTATTTTCCGCTTCTGCTTGAAGGCTTGCTTGACGAAATCAAAGAGAAAATCTTCATCCTTACTCAATCTTTCGCTTCTCGGAATAATATCCATGCTCACTATGGCACTGTCTACATCCGGTGCCGGCAAGAATACGGTTCTGGGAACCTTGAAGACATATTCCGTATTGGTTTTATATTGTATCATGACACTTAATGCGTTATAGGCTTTGGTATTCGGCTTTGCACTCAGTCTTTGGGCTACTTCATTTTGCATCATGAAGACCATTCTCGTAAGTCTGTGAGAACTTTCCAAGCACTTCATGATAATAGGGGTCGTGATGTAGTAAGGGAGGTTAGCCACTATCGTGACTCCATATACATCCCCGAATGTTTCCTTGATATCCTTTGAGATGTCCACTTTGAGAAAATCGGTGGATTTCAAATGGAAATCGTCCCTCTCTTCAAACATATCCAGTAGTATTTCTGATAGATCCGTATCGATTTCATAGGCCAAAAGATTCTTTGATTCCTCTACTAAATACCGTGTAAGACTGCCAAGTCCCGGGCCGATTTCTATGACATTTGAAGTTGAAGATATTCGGGCGGTTTTCACAATGTTTTTAAGTATATTGTCATCTAGAAGATAGTTTTGTCCAAACCGTTTTTTTGCATTGAGTTTATTGCTTCTAAGCAAGTCTCTAACATGGTTTTGTGTGGACTTTCTCATTCAATCACCCTCAGTATATCATTTTTTGTAATCCCAAACATGTCTAATTTTTTCAGCAGTGTTTTCCCGTTCGCAAGTCCAATCGAAAAATGATTACACACCATTTCTCTCTTATGTTTTGAATGCTCGCTTCCAACCAGGCCAAGCCTGTAAAGATCCCCGTAAGTCATATCGGTCTTTTTGTCGGTAGGCTTATGTATATGTTTTTCCAGTGCTTCACGAATTGCGGAAATAGGTGCGTGCTCAATACCGACTTTACCCTTTTGATGATCAATACAGAGTTTTTTATCCAAAAAAGCATGCATGGTTTGACCCACGTATTCATTAATCCTTTTGCGAATCATCTCACCGGGGCTATCAGGGTCCAAAAGCAATAGCAACCCTCTTTCCTTGTTCGCGTGCTTCAATGCTTTCAAGGTATCTTCGGAGATTTCTCTTCCATTGGTAATCATCACATCAGCATTTGGAAAAACCTGTTTAATCCGGGCTTTGTCGTGGTTTCCTTCAACTACGATTATGGGGGTGTCATTCATGTGAAACTCCTTGATTTGGAAAAAGATATTTGCGTTGTTCATTGATTATGATTCGTATGGCTTTGGGTTCCACTTCAACAATCTGGCGTCCACTTTTTCTACCTTCTCCATCCAGATTCCAACGGTTGGAGGTGAGCGTGTTAAATTCTGCCTTGCTTACTCTATGGTGGTTGATACCCGGGAATTTTCTAATCTTGAAAATAAAACTGAAAAGAAATAAGAGATTATTGAGAAGCGGAACATACCTGAATAGAATCACATCCATTTTTCCATCATCCAGTTCCGGTAATGACACAATCCTAAACCCTGCAACCTGCCTCGTGTTCAAAACGAGCACAAGTGAATAATGCCTTAATTTCTGTCTTTTATCATCCAATTTAACGTTGATGCGCATCCTTTTGATTGTAAAGAACTCCTTTACACCTTTGATGATATACGCCAAATAGCCAAACTTTCTTTTGAGAAAAGAAGACGTGGTATAACTTACATCAACATAGTTCCCCAGTGCCGATACATAGGTGAAATAGCCTTGTGTGCTTCTTCCAACATCCATACTGACTCGAATATCTTCTTCAATTATCGTCAACGCCTTGTCAAAGTCCTTGGGAATACCGAGACTTTTAGCAATATCACAAGAAGTTCCTGCCGGTAAATAGCCGATCAACGGATTCAGTTCTGCGGACATTACACCATTCAGACATTCGTTAAAAGTCCCATCACCACCTATTACTACAAGCAATCCATCAGACTCTTTTGGAGCCATTTTAACCAGTTCTTTCACATGACCAGGATATTCAGATTGCGCAATGTTACACGTGTAACCTGAGGCCGACAATCTTCTTTTTATTTCAGGAATCTTCGCACTTATAGTCCCACGTCCACTATGAGGATTGTATACGATTAAAGCTTCTTTTTTTTGTGTGGTCACTCTTTCAATCCCCCTTTGATAATTTATTATAGCATTTAAGCTTTCGAACCGCACCCCCAGACATAAAAAAGATGTCAGCAGTAACTACGCTGCTGACATCATTCAAATCATTGGTTTTAAGTCAAGACACTCTGAGCTGCGGTAATAATGGCCGTATTGTAGGCATCGTCTGCGGAACATCCACGAGACAGATCATTGACGGGTTTGTTGAGTCCGGCAAGGATGGGTCCCATAGCTTCGAAGTTGCCCAATCTTTGGGCAATCTTATACCCTATGTTTCCGGAATTCAAATCTGGAAATATAAAGGTATTGGCGTGGCCGGCAACCCTGCTTCCCTTGAATTTCTTCTCCCCTACAGATGGAACAAAAGCGGCATCGAATTGCATTTCGCCATCAATCATGTAGCCGGAATTCTTATCTCTTGCAAGTTTGGTAGCCTTGACGACTTTTTCAGTCATCTCGTTTTCAGCACTTCCATTTGTCGAAAATGACAGCATGGCCACTTTGGGATCGATGCCAAACATCTCTGCGGCTTTAGCAGACTCGACTGCCATTTCCGCAAGAGCCGGAGCATCCGGATTCGGGTTAATGGCGCAATCTGCAAAAATATACTTGTCTTCTTCTCGTACCATCAAAAAATACCCAAACGTACGGCTTATTCCAGGTTTGGTTTTAATAATCTGAAGGGCTGGGCGGACAGTATCGGCGGTTGAATGTGCTGCGCCACTAACTAAACCTGCAGCTTGATTCATATAGACAAGCATGGTCCCAAAATAGTTGCCTTTCTTGAGCATTTCCTGAGCTTGTTCATACGTACATTTCCCAGCGCGTCTTTCAACAAGCGCCTGTACGAATTCATTGTATTGGGAGAACGTATTGGGGTTGATGACTTCACACATTGAAACGTCCCCGACAATTTTATCAGCGTCCCCTATGAGAATGGGTCTTATGATGCCTTCACGTCCGAGTTTTTGTGCAGCTTCAATGATTCTTGAATCTTCTGATTCGGGAAATACGATTGCAATGTCTTTTCCTTGGATCTTTTCTTTTAGCGTATCGATAATATTCGCCATAAAATCACTCCTATCACAAACCATTATAGAAGATTGAACATTTTTTTACAATCAATGCATGCATCATTTGTTAAATTCCATGTTACACTTAGAGTACATGAAAGCGGTGATAGGATGAACACAATCAATACATTGCTGTTCGATTTGGACGGGACGCTTGTCAATACCAACGAGATCATCATCGAGAGTTACAAGCATGCTTTCAAGACCCATCTAAGCGACAGTTCTTTTACACGCAACGAAATCATTGAAATGATCGGGCCCCCATTGGATAAGGTTTTTTCAAGGTATACGAAAAGCCCCTTCAAAGTCAAAAGAATGATAGACACCTACCGTGCTTTTTACAAAAAGCATGAGCACGATTATTTTTATCTCTATGATGGGGTCATCGATGCGTTGAAAAAATTAAAGAAACAGAATTTCAATATGGCCATCGTCACCAGTAAATTCAAGGTGTCCGCACAGCCTAGCCTTGAACATTTCAACCTTGAGAGTCTCTTTGATGTAATTGTCACATTGGATGATGTCAAAAACCCAAAACCTGACAAAGAAGCGGTTGAAGTCGCTTTAAGTCAGTTCAAAAATGTTGACAAAGCCCTTATGATTGGTGATAATGCAAGTGATATCCTCTCTGCGAAAAACGCAGGTATTTTAAGTGCGGGTGTCAAATGGACCATCAAGAATCTGAAAGTTCTACAGGACGTCAATCCAGACTACATCCTGGAATCAATGGATGATCTTTTCTGGATTGTAAATAAAACTTTCCAGGAGGACAATTATGAGTGAATGCATTTTCTGCAAAATTATCAATGGCGAGATCCCTTCATACAAAGTCTATGAAGATGACCACGTCTATGCATTTTTGGATATTACTCAGGGAACCAGGGGGCATACCCTCCTAATTCCGAAAAACCATATCCCAAATGTCTATGAATTGGATGAAGAGACCGCACACCATGTATTCAAAGCCGTTCCAAAGGTCGCCAAGGCCATTAAAAAAGCGTTTAATCCAATCGGCTTGAACATCATCAACAACAACGACAGACCCCTTCAAAGCGTCTATCATTTCCATGTTCATCTGATTCCAAGATACGAACATGACGGGGTGAGTATCTCCAGTATCGATCATTCAAACGATTATTCCGAATCGGACTTCAAAGCGGTTCAGGACGCCATCAAACAAGCCTTTTGAACCCTGATACCCATTTAATAAAGGGAAGATCTCAGCTGAGATCTTCCCTTGTTTTTATTATTCGAACATGTTCACAAGCGTACGGACCATCGTTCCCGTCGCGCCTGTCTTGTCATTGTAGGCTGTACCGGCGATATCAAGGTGAATCCACGGTACATCTCGTTCGACGAAATGTTCCAGGAATGCACCCGCAATACTGGCACCTCCCATGCGGGATCCCTTGTTTTTCATATCCGCACTGTAGCTTTTAAGCTGGTCTCTGTGAGGTTGCATTATCGGTAGATGCCACACCCGTTCACCAGACTTTTGAGCACTGTCTTCAAAAGCTTTCAAAAAGGCATCATTGTTGGTAAAGACCCCTGTGACTTTATCCCCAAGCGCCCCAATTACATTGCCTGTGAGGGTGGCTACATCAATGATTTTGGTCGCTCCTTCCCTTTGGGCATACCATAAGGCATCCGCAAGGGTCAGACGACCCTCAGCATCTGTGGATATGACTTCAATGGTGGTGCCTTTGGCACTTTTGAGAATATCATCAGGCACAATCGCCGAATCCCCGATTCTATTGTCAGTGGCCGCAATGATGACGCTCACATTCGCTTTGGAATTCAAGCTCTGCAAAGCTTTCAAGGTTCCAAGCACCGTGGCGGCTCCCCCCATATCCATTTTCATCGAAGGCATGCCTGTGGGTGTCTTGAGTGAGTAGCCTCCGGTGTCATACATGACACCTTTACCGACTAAAGCTATGGAATCATCAGCATCAGGATTGCCCCGGTAATCCAAGTGAATGAACTGAGGAGCGTCCTTACTACCGGCATTGACTCCGAGGAAGGCTCCCATTCCCATTTTTTCACAGTCTTTTTTATCATAAACGGTGATGGAAGTGTGCTTGTCTTTAGCCATATCCGACGCAATGGAGGCAAGTGTTTCAGCATTCAAGTGATTGTAAGGCGTATTGATCAAGTCACGTGTGAAATTTATTGCTTCCCCAAGCGCAATCCCTTTTTTTATATGGTCCGTTCTCTGTGGGTGGTCGAGATAATGGATGGAGACTTGTTGAGGCGTCTTGCTTTTAAAGGTATTGAAATCATACTGATGTCTCAAAACCGTCTCAAACAGTGTTTCCACATCTTTTTGTTCAAATGATTCGGTAATGATGATCGGGCTTTGTTTCAAATCCTTGATGAAACTCAGGGCCTTTTGGGCTTTTTCAGGCTCTTTCAAGGCGTCATTCGCGATGACATATACACGGTCCATCTCCAAGAGCCCAAGCGTCTTGATGCACGCATAGTTTTCTTCTTCCAAGGCCTTGATTTCGCCTCTCAAAGCTTCGTCAACGGTTTTAACCCAGTAACTTTTGAGGTTGTCACTGATGATGAGTGGTTTAGTTTCTGTGGTGAGTTCCAGACGTTTTCTTGCTTTAAACATGGTGAGCCTCCTCGTTATTTTATAATATCGGTTCTTAGAATGCCTTTCAAGACTTCGGGAACGCGGATGGACCCATCCGCCTGCTGGTAATTTTCCATGATGGCGACCACTGTGCGTCCAACGGCCAGACCCGACCCGTTGAGGGTGTGCAGGTATTCAGGTTTACTGTCTTTGGAAGGCCGGTACTTGATGTTGCCCCGTCTTGCCTGGTAGTCTTCCGCGTTTGAGATACTGCCGATTTCCCTGTACGTGCCATAAGAAGGCAGGTATACTTCGATGTCATAGGTTTTTGCCATGGAAAAGCCCAAATCCCCGCTGCAAATTTCTACGACTCTGTAAGGCAGATTCAATGCCTTCAGGATGTTTTCGCTGTTCTCCAACATCTTATCGAGTTCATCGTATGAATTCTCGGGTTTTGCGAACTTGATCAGTTCGACTTTGTTGAACTGATGTTGTCGGATAATCCCACGGGTATCACGTCCCGCACTGCCCGCTTCTTGTCTGAAGGCCGTGGTGAAGGCCACGTAGCGTTTTGGGAGTTCACTCGCATCGAGAATTTCCCCGCGATGCATGTTGATTCCAGGCACTTCCGCCGTAGGGTTCAAGTAGAGTTCTCTTTCGTCAGTGAGTTTGAAGGCATCGTCCTCAAACTTCGGAAGCTGTCCTGTGGCGGTCATGCTTTCCTTGTTGACAATGTAGGGCAGCATCAGTTCGTGGTAACCGTGTTCATCCACGTGCATATCAAGCATGAAATTGATGAGCCCACGTTCGAGTCTGGAGCCGAGCCCTTTGTAGATGGTGAAACGGCTTGCGGCGACTTTTGACGCACGTTTGAAATCGAGAATGTCAAGGTCCGTTCCAAGATCCCAATGCGCCTTGGGCTCAAAATCAAATACGGGAATGTCACCGACTTCTCTCAAGACCTTGTTCTGTGTATCGTCTTTGCCAACGGGGATGTCCTTATGGGGAATGTTTGGAGTTCTGAGCAGTGTATCCCTGATGCTTGTTTCAAGCGTGTTTTTTTGAGCTTCAAGACTACTGATTTCTTCCTTGTTATCTTCGATTTGTTTGAAGATGTCGGCTGTGTCTTTGCCTTCACGCTTGTACTGGCCAATCAATTTACTGGTTTCATTGCGTTCCTTTTTCAAGCGTTCTACGTCCTGGATGATCTGTCTTCTCAATTCATCCTGTGTCAATGTATCTTTCAAATGAGAAAAGTCCTCGCCTCTCAATTCCAGTCGTTTGATGACAGTATCGGTGTCTTCTCTAAGTCTTTTGATATCCAACATGGTTGTAACCTCCTAAGTTTATGATGCCTATATAAAAATAGCCCGTCCCAGTAAGGGACGAGCCTAATAACCCGTGTTGCCACCCTGATTGATGCAGTGCACATCCACTCAGCCTGATAACGGCAGGTACCGGAAAATGGTTGGTTTTCACTCCAGGGTGGAATTCGTTTCGTGTGTTGCCAGTTCGCACCATCCACTGGCTCTCTTGAAACACAGAGAAACTACTAAGTCCCTTCGTCGCTTTGTTAATCTAACTTTAGCAAATGCGTGTGGCTTTGTCAATCACGGTGTCGCAGGGGGGCCTATTATTCAGTAGGGTCACTTTGAGTATCCGCACCTGGTGTAGAGGATTCCAATTCGGGGTCACTGTCACTCAAAGCATCGGTTGCCTCTTCAACCTCTTCGTGTGGCACGAGGGTCGTACTTGCGACGTGATGGCCATCATTCAAGCGAATGAGTCTGACGCCCTGAGTGGCGCGTGAGCTTCTTGAAATCTGGTCTACAGCCATGCGAATCATCGTGCCCTTGTCGCTCAGGATGATGAGATCTTCATCGCCGTTGACGCCAATCAAGCGGACAAGCGGTCCGTTCTTTTCGGTGATATTAAGGGTTTTGACCCCTTTTCCGCCGCGGTTTTGTTGGCGGTATTCTTCAATGGTGGTCCGTTTTCCGTAGCCTTTTTCACTCACGACGAGGATTTCACTGTTTACCTCGCCTACAAGTGCCGTCCCGACGACTTGTTCGCCTTCGCTAAGCAGGATGCCTCTGACACCACTTGCCGTGCGCCCCATAGGACGGACGGTGGTTTCGTTGAATCGAATGGCTTTTCCGTTTGAGGCGCCCAATATAATATCCTGGTCACCTTGGGTTCTTTTGACGTCGTGAAGTTCGTCGTCTTCTTTTAATGTGATTGCTCTGATACCTGAGGTTCGGATGTTCTGATAAGCATTGACCGGGGTTCTTTTGACGACGCCGTGCTTGGTAGTGAAAAACAGATGTTCATCGTTGTCAAAATCCTTGATAGTGGTGACGGCTTGGAGGGTTTCACCTTCTTCAAGATTGAGGAAATTGACTACCGGAAGGCCTTTGGAGGTTCTTCCGAATTGTGGAATCTTGTAGCCTTTTATCTTGTACACGCGGCCAAGGTTCGTGAAGAACAACACAAAATCATGCGTTGAGGTGTAAAGGAGGTGTTCTACAGCATCATCATCGTGCATCTTGATGCCTGTCATGCCCTTGCCTCCACGGTTTTGGATTTTGTAGCTGTCCGCTTTCATGCGTTTGCAATACCCACCTTGGGTGATGGTGATCAAGACGTCTTCTTCAGGAATCAGATCCTCGTCTTCCATATCAAGGTCAAGGGATAGCGATATTTCACTTTGTCTATCACTGTGATAGGTGTCTTTCAAGGTGAGAAGGTCTTCCTTGATGACATCTTTTTGTTTTTCTTCGCTTGCAAGTATTGCTTCGAATTCGGTGATTTTGCCTTTCAGTTCTTCAAGCTCATCGGTGATTTTTTCACGTTCCATGCCGCTCAGTTTCCTAAGACGCATTTCCAATATGGCTTTTGACTGATTTTCTGAAAAACCGAATGCTTCCATAAGTTTTTCCTGGGCATCATCGTAGGCTTTACGGATGATGGCGATGATGTCGTCGATGTTGTCAAGCGCCTTGAGAAGGCCTTCGAGAATATGGGCACGGGCCTTGGCTTTGTCGAGCTCGAACTGAGTTCTTCTGACCAAGACTTCGATTTGGTGGTTGATGTAGTGATAAAGAGACTCTTTTAGAGGCAACACCTTCGGTCTTTGATTGACAAGTGCCAGCATGTTGATGCCAAAAGAGGTTTGAAGCGGGGTGAACTTATAGAGATTGTTGAGGGTAACCTCTGCGTTGACGCTCTTTCTGAGTTCAATGATGATCTTGATGCCTTCGCGGTTGGATTCGTCGCGCAGATCGGTAATGCCTTCAATGCGTTTTTCCTTGGCAAGTTCCGCGATTTTCTCAATCAAACGTGTCTTGTTGACCTGGTAGGGAATTTCTGTGACGGTAATGACGCTTTTCCCATTTGCCATCTGGTCGATATGTGCCTGGGCGCGGACTTTGATAGACCCGTTGCCGGTTTCATAGGCCTGGCGCATCCCAGATACCCCCATGATGATGCCCCCAGTAGGAAAGTCAGGGCCCTTGATGTATTGCATAAGACCGTCTGTATCGATATCGGGGTTGTCCATCATGGCGATGGTGCCGTCGATGACTTCACTCAGGTTATGAGGGGGGATGTTGGTGGCCATTCCGACCGCAATCCCGGTTGAGCCATTGACCAGAAGGTTTGGAAATTTCGAAGGCAGCACGACAGGTTCTCTTTCCGTGCCGTCGTAGTTGTCTGCGAAATCAATGGTGTTTTTCTTGATGTCTTTGAGCATTTCCTGTGTAAGCTTGGTCATTTTCGCTTCCGTATAACGCATGGCTGCGGCCGCATCTCCGTCAATGGACCCGAAGTTTCCGTGTCCGTTTACCAGCGGATAGCGGTAGGAGAATTCCTGTGCCATACGGACCATGGCGTCGTAGATGGCACTGTCACCATGGGGGTGGTATTTACCCATGACGTCCCCAACGATTCTCGCACTTTTCTTATAAGCTGAATTCGGAAAAACTCCGAGTTCTTCCATGCCGTATAAAATACGTCTGTGTACAGGTTTGAGTCCATCTCTGACATCCGGGAGGGCTCTTGAGACAATAACACTCATGGCATAACTTAAAAATGATTTCTTCATTTCACTAGTTATCTGCAAGTCGGTAATTCTATCAAACGTGGTGGGGTTCATTGTATCGTCCATAATCAACTCTCCTAAATGTCTAGATTTTCAACGTATTGGGCATTTTCCTGAATGAATTCCTTGCGTTCCTGTACATCGTCCCCCATGAGACTGCTGAAAACCAGATCGGCTTCCATGGCATCGTCCATGGTAACTTTGAGAAGGGTACGGAAATTGGGATCCATCGTGGTTTCCCAAAGCTGAGTGGGATTCATTTCCCCAAGCCCTTTGTAACGCTGTATTTTGGCTCTTTGAGATAATTTAGATTGTTTTTCTTCCATTTCTTCTTCGCTGAACGCATAGTCCACATATTTCCCTTGTTGAAGTTTGTAAAGTGGGGGTTGTGCGACATAGACGAAGCCACGTTCAATCAGCGGGCGCATGTAGCGGAACAGGAATGTGAGCATCAGGATTCTGATATGGGCCCCATCGACGTCGGCATCGGTCATGATGACGATTTTGTGATACCGGGCCATGTCGACGTTGAACTCATCGCCTATGCCTGTGCCAAAGGCTTGAATCATGGAAAGGATTTCCTTGTTGGCAAGGATTTTGTCAAGGCGGGCTTTTTCCACGTTGAGGACTTTACCACGCAGGGGCAAAATCGCCTGGAATCCTGAATCGCGTCCTTGTTTGGCACTGCCTCCCGCACTGTCACCCTCAACGATATAGATTTCGGCCTTTTTAGGATCTTTTTCTCTGCAATCGGCCAGTTTTGAAGCGAATCCAAGTCCATCAAGGGGACTTTTTCTTCGCGTGGCTTCACGGGCCTTTTTAGCGGCTAGGCGGGCACGAGAAGCGAGTAAGGCTTTTTCTATGATGATTTTGGCGTCTTTGGGGTTTTCAAGCAAGAACCGTTCCAAGCCTTCTGCCATTACACTCGCAACAGCTCTCCTGGCTTCGGTGTTCCCAAGCTTGGCTTTGGTTTGGCCTTCGAATTGGGGATCAGGGTGTTTGATGCTGACGATGGCGGTCAAGCCTTCGCGGGTATCATCTCCAAGCAAGGATTCATCCTTTTTGAAGAAGCTCTGGTCTCTTCCGTAGGTATTCAAAACACGGGTCAAAGTCATTTTGAACCCTTCTTCATGGGTGCCCCCTTCAGGGTTGTGAATGGTGTTTGCGAAGGGGAAGATGTTTTGGGAAAAAGAGTTGTTGTATTGCATCGCGACTTCAACGCTGACACCTTCTTTTTCCCCTTCTGCATAAATGATATTTTGATGAAGTGTATCTTTGTTTTTATTGAGATAGGCAACATACTCCTTGATGCCACCTTCATAAAGGTATTCGTTTTGAACAGGGTCCGTTTTTCTGTTGTCTCTCAAGGTGAAACGAATGCCTTTATTGAGAAAAGCCATCTGCTGAATACGGATGCGCAGTGTTTCATAGTCATAGACACTGCTTTCTGAAAACACGAGTTGATCCGCTTTGAAGCGAATGCGGGTCCCTGTTTTATCAGTAGTCCCTCTTTTTTCAAGTTTGGTTTTCGTAATGCCTCGTTCATAGCGTTGGTAATAGACGATACCTTCACGATGAATTTCCACTTCAAACCATTCGCTAAGAGCATTGACTACGCTCGCACCCACACCATGAAGGCCTCCGGATACCTTGTAGGAATCGTTGTCGAATTTACCTCCGGCATGCAAAGTGGTCAGGATGGTTTCAACCGCTGGAAGATTGGTTTTCGGATGGGTGTCTACGGGAATGCCACGTCCATCATCGATAACTTCCACGATTTCATCTTTTTGAAGTTCGATGGTGATGCCGCTTGCATAACCGGCTAACGCTTCGTCAACGCCGTTATCAACGATTTCCCATACCAGATGGTGCAACCCTTTTGGACCGGTTGAACCAATATACATACCCGGGCGTCTCTTAACCGCTTCCAGGCCTTCGAGAATCTGAATGTTGCTAGAATCATAATGTGCTTCCATGCGTTTTCACTCCTTCGATTTTTCCCGCCGTTACCTCAAAAACCTTATAGTCTTTCAAAGATTCGAGGTGCATGGTATCAAGCGAGGTGCTCGTGATGAATATTTGTGATGCCTTGTCGAATTTATTGAGTAGGTTCTTTTGACGTGATGCATCAAGTTCACTGAATACATCATCCAACAGGACTATGGGGGCATTTTTCTTGTGTTCCTTGATCATATCCACAACCGCGAGTTTCAAGGAAAGTGCAAGGGTCCTTATTTGTCCTTGTGAAGCGACTTTCATGACTGGAATATCGCCATAATAAAAACCACAATCATCTCGATGTGGCCCGATCGACGTGCTGCCCGTCATAAGATCATAAGCCTGTTTGTTTTTCAATGCTTTAAGCATATCGCCTTTTGAAGACGGATTGTAATGAATTTCTATAGCGGTTGGTTCGTTGCTTAAAACCTGGTAAATCGAGGCAACCTTTTGAGCGAGTGTTTCTATGAATCCAGCACGATCACGCATGATGCGAACACTGTAGTGAACAAGTTGTTCACTCAGAATATCAAGTAAGGGATCACTTTTTATTCTTTTTCGCTGCATGGTTTTCAACTGTTCGTTGCGTTCCTTTAACAACCGTTTGTATTGATTCAAATGGTAGACATAATGTCGATTCAACTGTCCAATCTCCATATCCATGAACCGTCTGCGCTCAGAGGGGCCTCCCTTGATAAGATTCAAATCTTCAGGGGCGAACATCACAATGTTGACAATGCCGACATAATCAGACAAACGTTTATATTCTATCTGGTTGTGTCTGACTTTTTTGCCTTCCTTTGACAGTATCATTTCCAACACAGTCTCTTTATTTTCATTGGCAAACGTGCCTTTCACCGTACTGAATGGCTGATGATGACTGATTAATTCCCTGTCTGAAGCGGTTTTATGAGATTTCGTCAGTGCCAGGGCATGGATAGCTTCCAGCAAAGACGTCTTTCCTTGAGCATTGTTGCCAAGAATGATGTTGATTAGAGGGCTGAAGGATGCATTCAACGATTCATATAAGCGAAAGTTTTTTAATGTCAGACTTTTAATTGCTGTCATGTTTGATGGTAAACGAGCCTTCTCCTTCGACTTCAACGACCGTCATTGGGTATAATTTCTTACCACGGCGCATTTCGATTTCACCATCGACCTTGACCTTGCCGTCCGCTAGAATCGCTTTTATATCGCCACCTCCGGCGGCCATATTCACGAATTTCAAGAATTGTCCCAATTTGATGAATGGCGTGCTAATTTCTATATCCTTCAAAA
>JAGYML010000110.1 GCA_018400615.1 bacterium
CAGACTGTTGACAAAGTACCTTCCTTAGCTGGAGGGTACTTTTTTTATTAGGAGAGTTTTCCTGTGGAAAACTTTCCTAAATAATGGCTATACAAAGCCCTTTTCTACCTTAAAAAATGGTATAATATAGGTAAGAAAAGGATGTGGTTTATATGATGAAAAAACAAAGCAAACAAAGCGATTATATCATGATGACGATGGATGACATCGTCCCCGATGATCACCTACTGCGTATCATTGAGAAGCACATGGACTTTGACTTCATCTATGAAACCACGGCGCCGCTTTATTCGGATATCGGCCGCAACAGTGTCGATCCGGTAAACATCTTCAAGATAGAACTCATCAATATCCTTTATGGTTATAACAGTATTAGAAAGACGACCGAAGTGATTAAAACAGACGTGGCCTACCGGTGGTTTTTAAACATCCCGTTCACTGAAAAAACCCCACATTTCTCTACCTTGAGCCAAGTCTACAAACGGAAGTTTGAAGAGAACGCAGTCTATGAAGGGATATTTTTGGAAATCATGAACCGTTTGAGAGAAAAGAAGCTATTGAACACAACGAACATCTATATTGATGGAACACATATCAAAGCCAATGCGAATAAACACAACTTTGAGACCGTTGAAGTGGATAAACCCGCCAATGCGTTTGAAGACGAAATCTTCAAACGTATCAATGAGACCAGAGAGAATGACGGGATGAAACCCTTCACGCCAAAAAGAGAAACAAAAACCATCAAGCAATCCACCGTCGATCCCGACAGCGGATATTACGTGAAAGGAAAGCGGGAGAAACAGATGGCATACGTCGCCCAGGTGGTGTGTGATGAGAATGGCTACGCTCTTGATTGCGAAGTCGTGCCTGGCAACGTTCACGACTCGCAATCCGCGAGACCTATCCTGGACAGGGTATTGAACAATTTCGACGTCGCGGCCGTCGCCGCGGACGCCGGCTACAAGAACGGTCCGCTCAGTGAATTCGTCTTATCCCATCACGCGCTATTCTTCACAGCCTACACAAGACCCCAGGGCAAGAAGGGATTCTTCCGAAACCGAGATTTCGTCTATGACGAATATTATGACCAAGTCATCTGTCCGAACGAGAAACTCATGACATACGCCCGAGTCGACCGTAACGGCTACAAGCTTTACCAAGCAGACTTGAAAGACTGCGCTGAGTGTCCAATCCGAAAGCAATGCATAAGCGATAAGGTCAAGCGAAAGGAAGTCAGGCTATCGGTCTTCCATGACGTGCTCGATTACGTGGAGGACTTGAGACACACCGATTACGGAAAAGAGACCTATAAGAAGCGAAAAGAGAAGATTGAAAGACTCTTCGCGGACGCAAAAGAGAAATACGGCATGCGATATACCCGCTTGCGCGGGAAAAACAGAGTAAGAAACCACATCTTACTCACTTTAGGATGCATGAACATCAAGAAAATGGCTCTCCACCTTGAAAGAATCGAACAAGATGGACCAGTTTGCCCAACATAATCAGCTTTTTACCATGATTTTATACAAAAAGTCACGATTCCAATAACGATCGGAATCGTGGCTTTCATTTTAGTGGTGCTTGTCAACAGTCTG
>JAGYML010000111.1 GCA_018400615.1 bacterium
TCTTGAGATTGAATATCACCTAGGGTGATATTGGTGTCGAGTATTTCTTTTGCGACTTCACCAAAGGCCGCGAATTCATCTTCCCAGACGATGTTTTCAGGAACCGTAATCACGGTGTTGGATTCGCCGAGAGCCTGTTCAAGCATCGGCTCCATGGCAACGTAGGCGGCGAGGGTGGCTAACTCTGAGTCCCCAAGGTCATCAAAGATGCTTTTTGTGGTGTCGCCATCCAGTGTAATGCTGTCATAATCTGGGTTATCGTCCAAAAGGCCGGCCGTGTTGATAAGCGAGAAGGCACTGGACGCAATGGCTCCGATTTTTTGGAGTTCGCTTTTGTAATCAATGGCATAAAGGGCGTCTTTTTCAACGTTCAATTCCACATCGTAATGGTCCTGTCCCATGTCCAGGGCAATAGGTACCAGGGCCACGAGGAGATCCGAGTTCGCGATTTGATTGAAGAGGTTCTCTATTTCAGATCCTGTGATGTCCGAGAGATCCTGACTTTCCGAGAACTCACTATCCATAAAAATAGACGTGGCATCCGTAAATACCGCAAGTTCGTGGCGCAACGCCACACTTCCGCTGATGTCATCGGTTTCGTAGTCAATGGAGAAAATTCTATCAAAGAAATAAAGGTTGAGCTTGGTTTCTCTTCCCGTGTCATCATCAGTCAGTTTGAGTCGGGTCAGGTTCTTTACTACGACATTGTTCTTGTAGCCCTCTGTAACTTCCCTTATGGATTGTATGGCTTCTTCTTCCTGCGTTTGCACAGGCAGGGTTTCCATGGGAACGGGTGAAGTGGAGAGGCTCATCGCAGTGTTTTCAGATTCGTCAAACCGCGATTCCACGGTGGCTTGCGCGTTTTCGCTTGCATCAAGGAATTTAAGCAGATTGTCGGATACGTCCATCATGCCACCTAGAATCACAAGGGTGGCATAGACCGCAAGCAATCCTGACATAAGTCCTACAGCCATACCAGGCATACGTTTTTTGCCATGGGCTTCAACATGCTCCTTCGACTGTTTGAAGAAAATGATGTAGACAATAAAGGATACGAAGCGATATAGAAGCTGAATCACAGTAAAGTAGATGATTGCATATACAATCTTGAGTATGAAAAGCCCCACGCCTTCTGCGAAGGCAAGAAAGTTTTCATTGTTCAAGTCAGCATTGATGGTATCCCCAAACATGGATTCAAGAATGATGGGCAAAGCTTCTTTAAATGAGGTTGCATCACTGAGTCCGGCAATGTTCAGCATACCGAAGACATTGCTTATGAAGTTGAAATTCGCGCTCCATAAGAACCGCACGGCGATACCGAGTGTGGCAAAGAAAATCACATAAAAGAGTAGTTTGACCAGAAAATGGTACACCGATTTCCTGAGACCTCTTATAAATCCGAAAAGCATGCCAAGACCAAGCATTCCAAAGAAGAGTAGATTGAAATACAGTGGAAAAGAATTAAAATCCATGAGAATCAGTCCTCCGCTCTAAGCATTATTTAATAGT
>JAGYML010000112.1 GCA_018400615.1 bacterium
TTTTGTGGACTTTGTGTTAGAATGTATTCAGGGAAGTGATTGTATGGACAAGGCTTCAAGAGAACTGGTAGCGAACCAGCTTAGGATGTTCAGAAAACAAAATGATCTTTCACAAAGAGAAGTGGCTGAAAAACTGAATGTGGACGCATCGACGATTTCCTATTATGAAAGTGCGAAAAGAAGCGTGCCTTCAGACACTTTGAAGCGCATTGCAGCCCTTTATGGCACGACAATGGATGAAATCCTCGGAAACGTCAGATATGAAGTCAAAGAGGAATGGATGACCGTTGAAAAGCTTCCTTTGCCATCGTTTATACGAGATTACAGGCTTAACAGCCTCTTCATGGGCTCTTTTATGCTTCTTTTTCTTGGTGTATTTCTTGCTGAAACACTTCTGGTGGCACTGGGAGTCGTTTTGATGACAGTGCATGGCATCTTCTGGATCAATCACGTGTTCTTTGTGCTTCCCAAAAGAGCAAAGTACTATATATATAGTGTCAAAGGGGTGCCAAGATTCAATTACGAGGAAAAAAGTCAATACAAAAACAAGGACCTTAAATTTTTGCTTTTTCTTTCGGTGGTCGGTTTAATGGGATTGGGCCTTGTTTCAGGGTTGATTCTTTATGTAGTACAAACTGGACTCATGACATTCCAGGATGAAACCATTGTCGTATATCTCTTCATAGCCAATTCTGGGTTTGTTTTTTATACGGTTTACATGATTTTACGGGGAAAGCTTCTTGTGGATACGTTTATGGAAACCGACAAGGACAGACGCATGGACACATTTAAATATGGACTTTTCAAACTTTTCATTATTTCCAACTACCTAATGGTCATGATTCATCATCATTATATGGGTGTTCTTGACATCAGCCTACCCTTTTCACCTATCTTTCATTTTATATTGATTCAAATGGTTCATCTAAATCTGTATATGATTCCAGTCATCATCCTTTCGAAGCACAGGCACTATAAACTTTATAAATAGCCAATTGACAATTTGTCAACTTTCATGACAATATATTTGTTCGCTTTCCCACGCGGTTTAAATCATGCTATGGTTTAGAGGCAAGGTGGCGAATGACATCATGATAAGCGTTGTCACAGACATCCATACATAATATTAAGGCAAGCGTCGCAATGGGAAGGGATTCACATATAGCAATTTTACAGGGAACCTGCACTTGCTTTTAATAATGTCCATTGGTTTGTTGGCATTCTATATTTTCTGATAGTTCAGCCTATTCTTTTCAGATATGTCCGCAAAAAAACGCTTTGATTGATTGTCATGAGCCACCTTATTTTTTCTTTGATGGGTGCACTGACTTTAGGTGTCTATAAACGTTCGCCTATCTTGAAAAGAAGAACCACCAAGACACCA
>JAGYML010000113.1 GCA_018400615.1 bacterium
GGCTGTGTTCAAGCAAAGTACTGATTTTGTTTATAAGGCAGTTCAATATCAATCGGAAATGGTTGTTTGCTGATCGCATCAGTAAGGAATGTCAGATGGTTGCTTATCGCATAATTCATACACTTCCGATTATGTCGTTTCATTTCATATCGATATCGCAATAGTTTTTCGAAACGAAACCAAGCGAGATATCTTGCCAAGTGTTTTGTTGAGACTCCTTTGAATTTCCTGAACCATGACCTCATTTCACTGTGCAGACCATTGGTCACTGCCAAGTTGTAAACTCCCTTTGTATGTGAATGTGAGGGAATTTGATGAAGCTTTGATGAAAAATGCTCAGACACTTCATGATAAGCCGCTTTGGAATCCGTGATCATCCTCGTGTTCTGTTCGACGCGATAATCCAACGCCCCAATGATGGAACCGGTGCGTGGATTTCCCTGTCCGATGACCTCAAGAAGAATATGGTCATTGGCATCGACAGCTGTCAGAACACAAGCGAATTCATTGCTTATACCCCGTGTTCTTCCTTTGGTCCCACGTTCCTTTGCGGGTCTCGGAAGTTCTCTGGATCCCTTCATGTTAAGCAGAAAATAGGTCTCATCGATTTGAATTTCTTCGCTTAATTTGTATGATTGATCATACGTCGCCAAGGTTTCCATCACCTTATGTCGCCAGCTAAAGGCTGTCTGTGTTGTGATGTCAATCAAAGAAGATATCTTGCGAAGAGAGAACCCGTTCATCATGCACTGAATGAATGCCTCCCAGACATAATAGGGTTTCTTGCTTCCTTTGACGATTGAATTGTGGGTGTCCGAATAGCTCTTACCGCAATCCATGCATCGATATTTTTGCCGTCCCTGTTTCGTCTTCCCGTTCTTGACGAGATGTGTCGATTCGCATACCTTACATGCTTCAGGCCGTTTTCTTTCTTTTTTGATGACCTTGTGTAAAGCGTCCTTGGACATGGTTTTACTTAAAACTTGTTCATCGACATCCGTTTTCAAATCAACCAGTTCATCGGCGCACAGCGCTTCAATGTTTTCTTTCAGGTTGTTCAGGCGTTCATTGGTTAAGTCCATGATGCACTCCCATCCAAAAACGCCCTTAGGCAACCAGCCCGAAAACACAAATGTTGTCGCCAAACAAAACAAATGAGATGGGCTGGTTGCCTAAGAGCGTCTCTCTTAGGTGATATGGGTGTTGACCCATTTGCTTTGTTTGGCTACTTTAGAATATCATATCAGCTGTGATTTCACAAGTATTACCTGATTGTTATCAGTACTTTGCTTGAACACAGCCATTTAATTAAAAGAAAAATGA
>JAGYML010000114.1 GCA_018400615.1 bacterium
CGGGCCGTGCCCGCCCTGGACGCAGTGCGTGGTGTAGAAGAAAACGTCAACATCCCTGTCAGTTTCGATCTTGCAGCAGGTGAGGTCGAAATTTTCGATCTTGTGACCACGGTAGCATTCGCCGGTGACGGCTGTGGGCATGGCGGCGCGGTCGGTGGCGTCGCCGAGCAGGTAGAGCATGTTGTGCAGGTAATGTGCCGTGGCGTTGTTGGCCGGGCTGTCGAAGACATACTGTCCCCGGTCGTCCTTGATGCGTCCGCCCCAGTTGTTGCGGGCGAAATATGACGAGTCGCGCTGGACCGCGATCCAGGTGCGCATTTCGCGCGGCGCGCCGAAGCGGCCGGCCAGGATGTCGGCTTTCAGTTGCCGGATCGACGGGCTGAACGACCATTGATAACCGATCTCGAGAAACTTGCCGGTTGCCTTGCTGTTTTCTATCATCCGTTGTGCATCCGACACCAGTGCGGTGAGCGGTTTTTCGCAGAGCACGTTCATGCCGGCTTCGAGCGCAGCGCAGGCCTGGTCGGCATGAAAGGCGATAGGTGACGAAATAACCGCCAGATCAGCGCTCGCCCCGGTGGCCAGAAATTCGTCGATGGTGTTGAAGCGCGGGACGCCCGCTTCTTTGAGCGCCGGCCATTCCGGACTCTTGTCAGCCAGCGGGTCGACCACGGCGCAAATGCGGGTTTCACCTGTCGCACCTGACTTTTTCAAGGCCTGCACATAAAGGCGGCCGTAACCGCCGACGGCGATAAGTAAAACATTGATTGGTTCGTTGGATTGAGTTGTTGCCTGTGTCATTTTTAATTGCCTAACAATCGTTAATGGTTATGGTTAAGATAGATGAAAAACTTCTTCAAGCGATATGCAGACCGGCGAATCATCGGGATTCGTCGCCATGATATCAGCCATGTATTTCCACCATTTTTTCACGATTTCAGTTTCGGGAAGCTGATCCGCCGTGTTGTCTTCACTGAGTTTCTGCACGGCAAAAAGAGTCAATGTCTCCCGGTCGAGAAAGATCGAGTAGTCCGAAATACCCGCTTCACGAAGCTCCGCGGCCAGCTCCGGCCAGATTTCATCATGCCGTTTCTTGTACTCCGCCTCGAAGCCGGGCTTGAGTTTCATTTTAAATGCATTTCTATATTTCATGGTCTTGAATCAGTGTTTAGTGTTCAGTGTTCAGTGTTTAGTGTTCAGTGTTCAGTGTTCAGTGTTTAGTGTTCAGTGTTCAGTGTTCAGTGTTCAGTGTT
>JAGYML010000115.1 GCA_018400615.1 bacterium
CAATGTGTCGGTTCGAGTAAGTATGTTTGTCAAGTAACCAATACTTTTTTGAGTTTCAATACATCCAATGTGTCGGTTCGAGTAAACTTCAAACCATCTACACTCATTGGTTCATCGTTTCAATACATCCAATGTGTCGGTTCGAGATATCTAAGTGGTTGTTTTTTAGAAAGCATAACATTGTTTCAATACATCCAATGTGTCGGTTCGAGCTAGGAACTGCGCCGATTCGCCAGCGTCTAAAAAGTTTCAATACATCCAATGTGTCGGTTCGAGCTACGTTTAGTAAATGTAAATTACTTCTAAGCCCGTTTCAATACATCCAATGTGTCGGTTCGAGTAATTTTGAATATGCTTCAGTTGTTATGTCTGAAAGTTTCAATACATCCAATGTGTCGGTTCGAGGCTGGTGCCACCACTTGGAAAAAGTTTGGTTTTGATGTTTCAATACATCCAATGTGTCGGTTCGAGGGGATTATGAGCCATCAAATTGCCAATGGCTTACGAGTTTCAATACATCCAATGTGTCGGTTCGAGTATTAACGAAAAACACGACTACAAAACTGTCGTAATGTTTCAATACATCCAATGTGTCGGTTCGAGGTCGAAAAAGTAGCCCTCCCAAGTCTCCACCCCGTAGTTTCAATACATCCAATGTGTCGGTTCGAGGCTACAAGCTGGGCAAAGTCCATATCTCTTTGATTCGTTTCAATACATCCAATGTGTCGGTTCGAGATTTGCGTGAGCGCTGTATCTTCTAGCCCCTCGAACGTTTCAATACATCCAATGTGTCGGTTCGAGTTATCTTTTTGATCTAGCTCCTTCGGCTATGATCAAGTTTCAATACATCCAATGTGTCGGTTCGAGATCCTGAAATATCGTTTAAGGTATCTAATTGATTTGTTTCAATACATCCAATGTGTCGGTTCGAGTCATAGCTTTAACACCGCGATCTAGTAATAAGATTGTTTCAATACATCCAATGTGTCGGTTCGAGCGCCAGCGAACGACAAGATACTATACAAAGTTCAAGGTTTCAATACATCCAATGTGTCGGTT
>JAGYML010000116.1 GCA_018400615.1 bacterium
CGAACAAGTGCGACTTTTCAACTACTGTTATGTTAATTAGAAATTGACGGATAAAGCCTTTTGAGTTTTATTCGAGCTTGATCATTTGTGAATTGCCAGTTAATCGTTGACGTTTTATTATTCCTATGGTTCTGCCACGCTTTTACTTCCGCTGTTATTTCCTGCATTGTAGCAATATGACGATTTAAGCACTGTCCATTAAGCACGTGCAATTCAATTTCTGCCATATTCAACCAGCTACCATGCTTTGGAGTAAAAATAAATTCAAACCTGTCCCACAGTCTTTTGGCTTCTTCAGGTTCAAATGCTTCATAAAAAGCTGATGCGTTGTGCGTTTTGAAGTTGTCCATAACCAGTCGTATCTTTTTTGCTTCCGGGTACATTTCGTTAGCTATTCGCTTCATAAATTTGGCCCAGTCCTTTTTTGTTTTATGTTCTGTAATTTCAACCAATCTTTTACCTTTTAATGGCTCGTTTGCCATAAAAATATTAACCATACCGTGCCTGATATATTCATAGTCTACTCTGGCTTGCTGCCCTTGCTTTATGGGCGTTGATGCAACCTCTTCGATCAACTGCTTGGGGGATTCATCCATGCAAACAACCGGATATAATTCATCCATCGGTAATTTGTATATATCCAACACACGCTCCATGTTGGCCACAAACTCACTGCTTTGTTCCGGTGGAATAACCCAACCTTTTACTTTCCAGGGCTTAAGTTCGTTTTTTTTAAAACCTCACCCACTGTTACATGTGATATGTAGTCAACATAGTTCAATTCCACCATCTTATCTGCCAAGAGCCTCAACGACCATTTGGCAAAACCTTCTGGTGGTTTGCTGCAACAAAGTGTCACTAATTTTGCTTCAATATCCCCATCTACCTTTTTGGTGTATTTCTGGGTTGATGGCCTTCGTTCTAAGACACTTTCAAATCCTTCTTCAATGAACTTCTTCTTCACCCGGTCTATTGTTCTATCTCCAATTTTGAGAATCTTACATATTTCGACATTCTTTATTTGCGTATTCTCCGAAAATTCACC
>JAGYML010000012.1 GCA_018400615.1 bacterium
TTGAGAACGTGGCATATGCGTGGATTCATTTTGCGTGTGGGCCTCTTTTACCTGGTGCACAACCGTTTCCTTTTCATTGGGCTTTTGAAGTTCAATGGTGACGTCGTCACGTTCGAGTTTCATTGACGCGAGCGTTGAATTTTCAAATAGTTTTATGATTGTTTTGAGTTCGCGATTATTCATAATCTCGCACCTCTTGTCTTTCTTTATTGGTTCGCTTCAATATAATCCACAACATCCTGTACAGTTCTGAGTGACTGTACACTGTCGTCGTCTACTTTGATATCGAAAGTTTCCTCGAGTGCCATGACAAGTTCAACGACATCCAGAGAATCCGCATCAAGATCATTGATGATGTGTGATGTTTCACTGACGTTTTCCTTATCCACATCAAGTTCTTCAACAATGACGTCTCTAACTTTTTCAAACATACAATTACCTCCTTTTTGCTCACAATTATAAAAGCATTCAAATGGGTTGTCAATGTATTTTGATAGTCAAAGTTATCTATAAGTGTACTTATGATTTGATAATCATATGTACATCAATTAATATGTTTGATATTCAAATAATAAAATACGAATGCAGTTCCATTGAAAAAACGCAACACCAAGGGGTTTCTCTCCTTAGGGTTGCGTTATCTGATTCTATTGAAATATTATGAAGATTGTATGCTTACTTCATTGTTTTTGTGCGAACATTCTCTTTCGGTGGTCCATAGGTGAATTGCATGGATTCACAAGCTTTCCAGACTCCGTCAACCTTGCATTCAAACGCCTCGTTAATAGACTGAAGGGGCCTTGATTGACCCGCTTCAATTACATGAATATACCCAAAATCAATATGGGCTATGTAGTGTTGAAAAAGGGCTTGATTGGTTTGTGTTTCTGCGGTTTCATAGGCTTCTTTTATCCTTGATACTACCTCTGATACGCGGATTCTTTTTCCAAGCCCTTCTTCCATGGAGATGGTGGACCCATCAAAGCAACTCTTGATATTCAGTCCAATGCCACTGATGACATGAAGCCGCTTTAAATGGAGGACTTCTATCAATATGCCCGCAAGCTTTCTGTCTTTGAAATATAGATCATTTGGAGGTTTTATTGAAGCTTTGATTCCATAATATTCAAGTGCTTTCAATAACGCCACGCTTGCTTCCAGCAAGAACCTGAAAGGCACATGCTTTTCACTGACTTTGTAAAAGGTTCCAAGAAAGTTCTTTCCTTTTGCACTGACCCATTTGTTATCCCTTCGACCTCTTCCCATAGTCTGATAATCAGCGAGCACGAGTGTGTGATCTCTTAGATTCTGATACGTTTCTTTTACCAGTGTATTGGTTGAAGGCAGTTCATCATAATGCTTGATAACATAAGTCTTCATGGCATTCACCTCCTTACCTTACTTCAGTCTACTGTCAATGACTGAGTCTTTCAAGAAAAAAGACGCCCTTTTTTGGACGTCTTCTAAGTTTGACCTATTTTAATGCCTGAGCAATGAACCAAAGTTCTTTGTCATAAGCATCCACTTGATCTTCCATCAAGGCAACGGTTGCAAAATCATCCGCTTCGTCTGCAGCACTGCGAATGTTGGTTGCAAGTGTCTTGAGGTGTCCCAGATCCTGTTTGAGAATCGCGTAAACTTCTGAAATTTGATAATCTTTTTCGTCAAGTTCTTCCACGTTGGTCACTTCAAGGTATTTCTTGAGTGAAGCCAGTGGGAATTCCCCAAGCATTTTCAAACGTTCGGCAGCTTCATCGTAGTTTTCAAAAATCATGTCATAAAGTTCTTCCACATATTCATGAACGGGTTTGAAACGTTCGCCTACTACATTCCAGTGCAGGTTGTGAAATTTTACGTTAAGCACACCTAAATCTGCTACATATTGATTCATTAGTTCTGTTTGTTTCGCCATATTATAATTCCTCCTATAAAATTGTAATGATTACATATTGTAACAATTACAGTATATCATACTGAGCCATATTGTCAAGGTTGATACCTTCATGCATCACTGTTTGGAGGCTTGAGCTTTTTTAATGTTTTCTTTAAGTTTCTGTTCTGCTTTGAGGAAGTCTTTCGTTCTACGTCTGTTCTCCTCAAGACGCTCTTTACGGACAGTGTTGAGATGGTCCATAGCGCTATCCTTGTTAAGACCGACGTGGGCCTCCTGGGCAATGATGTTTACGGTGCTGTCTCTGTTTTCAAGTGCCCCGTTGATAATGACGCTGTAAACGACGTCTCCATCTTTCACCATTTTTACATACCCCACATCAATCGTGGAGATCAGTGGTGCATGGTTGTCGAGTATCGCGAATTCCCCATTGTTTTTGGAACTCACGACAATGTAGTCAAGCGTTTCATTGTAAAGTTCGCCTTCGGGTGTGAATACAACCAGATTCATACAATCACCTACTCAAAACTTTCAGCTTTTTTAAGCACATCATCAATGCTACCTACGAGACGGAAAGCATCTTCAGGAATATCATCGTATTTACCATCAAGAATGCCTTTGAATCCTCTAATGGTCTCTGCTACGGGTACATAGGTCCCTTTTTGGCCGGTAAACTGCTCAGCCACGTGGAAATTCTGAGATAGGAATAGACGCAAACGTCTTGCACGATGGACCACGAGTTTGTCGTCCTCACTGAGCTCATCCATTCCGAGGATGGCAATGATATCCAGCAAATCGTTATAGCGCTGGATGGTTCTTTGCACTTCACGAGCCACATTGTAGTGTTCCTCACCTACGATTTTAGGCTCGAGCGCACGCGAGGTACTGGCAAGAGGATCCACCGCTGGGTAGATGCCTTCTTCACTGATTTTACGGCTAAGGTTGGTCGTCGCATCCAAATGGGCGAACGTAGTCGCCGGTGCAGGGTCGGTGTAGTCATCCGCAGGCACATAAACAGCCTGAATTGATGTAATGGACCCTTCTTTTGTAGAAGTGATGCGTTCTTGGAGTTTCCCCATCTCAGTCGCCAATGTCGGCTGATATCCTACTGCGGAAGGCATACGTCCGAGCAAAGCTGACACTTCCTGCCCTGCTTGGGTAAAACGGAAAATATTGTCAATGAAAAGCAGTACGTCCTGTTTTTTCTCATCGCGGAAGTGTTCTGCCATGGTAAGACCCGTAAGGCCTACACGCATTCTTGCTCCCGGTGGTTCATTCATCTGCCCGAACACCATAGCCGTCTTTTGGATAACGCCTGATTCGGTCATTTCATGGTAAAGGTCGTTCCCCTCACGGGTACGTTCCCCCACTCCGGCAAACACACTTATTCCCCCATGTTCCTGGGCAACGTTGTGTATCAGTTCCTGAATCAAGACGGTCTTACCAACTCCGGCACCACCGAAAAGGCCAATCTTACCACCTTTGACGTATGGAGCAAGCAAATCGACGACTTTGATACCGGTTTCCAGTATTTCAGTCGCACTGCTGATTTCATCCAGTTTCGGTGCAGGTCTGTGAATCGGCATGCGAGGGACGTCTTTTTTAAGTTTTTCTTGATCATCAATCTCATCACCGAGGACGTTGAAAATTCTTCCCAGTGTATCATTGCCTACCGGGACGGATATGGGAGCCCCCATATCGAGTACTTCAGCCCCTCTTTTAAGACCGTCTGTAGAATCCATCGCAATGGTTCTGACGACGTTGTCTCCCAAATGCAAGGAAACCTCAAGCGTAAGATCCTGCTGATTGTCACCTTTGGTATTTCCGCGTTCGATTTTTAATGCATGATTGATCTCAGGTAGGTCAGAATCGAACATAACATCGACTACAGGACCCATAACCTGTACTATTTTACCTGTATTCATAGTGTTCCTCCTCTAATTCACCGCTTCGGAGCCACCGATGATGTCGGTTAGTTCGATGGTGATCGCGTTTTGTCTGGCACGGTTGTATTTTAGTTGCAATGTTTCTATTAGATCTTTTGCGTTATCGGTTGCACTCTTCATCGCGGTCATTCTTGATGCATGCTCACTCGCCTTGGACTCCAGAATCATCCCATAAAGTGTATTGACTACATACATGGGCATGAGTTGGTAGAGCACATTGGAAGGACTCGGTTCATAGACGTACATGGTCTTGAATCCTTCTTCGGTAGTGTCAGTGGCCCCTTTCCCTGAAGTATCCACAAATGGATTGGATTCCAGAGGCACGAGTGTCTGATGGTTGACGTTTTGTGTGAGCGTATTGATATATTCGTTGTAAAAGACATCAATCTTGTCGACTTCACCCGATAGATACGCCTTGATAAAACGGTCGCTGATGGGCTGAAAATCGACGAATTGAATATCGTCACGTACTTGAATAACGTCTTCGTTCATGAGCGTATAACCATTGCGCTTGGCAAAGTTGAATGCTTTGAAGCCAAGTGCGATGATAACGAACTCATCATTTCCTTCATGGGCAGTGTCAATATGCTTTTGAAAAGCCTTGAACGTATTGTTGTTGTACGGGCCTGCAAGCCCTCTGTCTGAAGATATGATGATGTAGGCGGTCTTGTGAATATCTCGCGCTTCAAGCATCGGATGGGTCAATTCACTGTCCGTTGACAGTACATTGGAAAGGACTTTCGACAATCTTTTGGCAAGCGGACGAAAGGCATAGATGCTACGTTCGGCTTTTCTTAGCTTTGATGCACTGACCATGTGCATCGCTTTTGTTATCTGCGAGGTCTTGTCTGTTGCATTGATCCGTTGTTTTATATCACGCATGGAAGCCATGGTCTCACCGTCCTATCAGGCAAAAGATTTTTTAAAGTTTTCAATGACTTCATTCATCTCATTCGCATCAGGCAAGGTCCCTTCCTTGCGAATGTGTTTTAAAAGTTCCGAGCCCTTTTCGCTGGATTCAAAAGCATCATGAAGACTGGATTCGAATCGTCCGATATCCGAGATTTTGACATCATCGAGATACCCTTTGGTCAAGGCGTAAATACTGACTACTTGTTTTTCAACAGGCATGACTTCATGCAAGCCCTGTTTCAATATTTCAACGGTTCTCTCTCCGCGGTTGAGTTTTTTCTTGGTCGCATCATCGAGATCCGATCCGAATTGTGTAAAGCTCTCAAGCTCACGGAAACTGGCCAAGTCAAGACGAAGTGTCCCAGACACTTTCTTGATAGCCTTGGTCTGAGCGCTTCCCCCTACACGTGATACACTGAGTCCTGCATTGATTGCGGGACGCACACCTGTATAGAATAAATCACTTTGGAGAAATATCTGACCGTCTGTGATACTGATGACATTCGTGGGAATGTAGGCACTGATATCGCCAGCCTGTGTTTCGATAATCGGAAGTGCGGTTATCGAACCGCCCCCAAGATCATCGTTGAGTTTCGCCGCACGTTCAAGTAAACGTGAATGCAAATAGAATACGTCCCCTGGGAATGCTTCACGTCCTGGTGGACGTCTCAAAAGAAGACTCAGTTCGCGGTAAGCGTTCGCATGTTTAGTCAAATCATCATAAACTACGAGTACGCTTTTGCCTTCAAACATGAATTTCTCTGCAATGGAAACCCCTGCATACGGCGCGAGATAGAGCAAAGGAGCCGGCTCACTCGCTGAGGCACTGACAATGGTGGTATACTCCATTGCACCATGCTCTTTCAAGGTTTCTTGAACCTGAGCGACTGTGGATTCCTTCTGCCCGATTGCCACGTAAATACAAATGACATCTTCGTCCTTCTGATTGATAATGGTATCAAGCGCGACCGAGGTTTTACCTGTTTGACGGTCACCAATGATCAGTTCACGCTGGCCACGACCAATCGGTACAAGGGCATCAAGCACCTTGATTCCCGTTTGGAGCGGTTGGTCAACGGATTTACGAGCCATGACCCCTTGGGCCTTGACTTCAAGTGGACGGGTTTCCTTCGCATTGACGGCACCAAGTCCATCAAGTGCCATACCGAGTGGATTGACAATGCGTCCAATTACCTCATCTCCAACAGGCACTTCGAGAATGCTCCCTGTTGTTTTGACTTCGTCCCCTTCACGAATTTCAGTGGACTCATCGAGAATGATAACCCCGACGTGGTCCTGTTCAAGGTTCTGAGCCATACCGTAGACGCCCCCTGAAAATTCAAGGAGCTCTCCACTCATGGCATCATCCAGTCCATGAACCAGTGCAATACCGTCTCCTACACTGATGACGGTTCCGACATTTTCCGTTCTTATTTCCTTGCTGTATTTGGAGATCTGTTCCTTGATTAAAGTACTGATCTCTCCTGCGTTAATTTTGCTCATATTTTCACCTGCTTAATTGGTCAATCGACTTTGGAACTGTTTAAGAGTACTGTTTACCGTATCATCAATGACTTTGCCATCAAACTCAAAGCGCAAGCCACCCACGATACTTTCATCCAATTGGTTCTCTATGGTCACACTTCTATGATACTTGGCTTCATACGCATCCTTGAGTGCATCCAAGCGTTTCTCACCCAGTGGTTTCTTGCTGAATACCACAACGTGCATTTCATTCGCCTGGTTGGAACGTATGTCTTTAAAACTTTCATAAATTGCTTCTAAATAGTCAAATCGGTTCTTGTCTACCAGTAAGTAAAACAAATTTTTCAATGTTTCAGGCAATGCAAGTTCCCTGATGATGGCTTTTTTCTGTGCTTTTTCAACACCAGGATGAAGAAAAAAGTTCGTGGTTTCAGAGTCTACGCCTTCTACAAAAGCCTTGAACGCCTCTTCAATGTTCAGAGCTTCCTTGTTTTCTTCCGCAAGCTCAAAAAGCGCAATCGCGTATTGTTCGCTAAGTGCGCTCATTGTTTACGTACCTCATCAATTGCATCATCAATCAACTTGTCATAGACACGTTTGCTGATTTGCTTTTTGATGGCTTTTTGAGAAAGAAGGCTGGCGATTTCCACAATCTCTTCACGAAGTTCGTTGCGGGCGACTTCAATTTCCTGATCGATGTCGCGACGCGCATTCTTCTTCACAAGATCGGCTTCTTTCTTAGCTTCATTGACGATAGAGCGTTTTTTCTCTTCTCCCTGGGTTTTGGCTTCATCCACAATGGATTTGGCTTCCTCACGAGCTGAGTCCAACGCTTCTTCAGCGTCTGTTTTCAAGGCGTTTGCTTCTTCACTTTTTGATGCGGCATCTTCTAATTCCTTGTTGATGAAGTGTCTTCTCTGGTCAAGAAATCCTGTGACCTTGTCCCAGAAGAACAGTTTGACCACGACGACGAGGATAAGTGTGGCCACGATCTGAATGACCATTTCCACAGGATCAACGCCAAGGGCGATATCAACAAGTCTTTGAATTGCTTCTGCAACAGCTGTCATCATGCTGCCTCCAATCTGTTAGCCTTTATTGTCCGATAAGTACAAAGGCGATGATCAAGGCATAAAGCCCTGTGGTTTCAGCCATTGCTTGTCCGACAAGCATGGTTGTGGTGATTTTACCAATTGCTTCAGGTTGACGGCCTACAGCCTCAACAGCTTTCCCTGCAGCGAACCCCTGTCCAATCCCTGGACCAATCCCTGCAATCATAGCAATTCCTGCACCCAGTAAAGAGAGTGCGGTTACAAATTCTGCGTTAAATACAATTTCCATGACATTTCCTCCTAATATCGTTTCTTAAATTTTTATATATATTATTTTGTTGCGAATACACTTTTTTTAAACTTCTGATTCCTCGATGGACATTGATAGGAACACGAGTAGCAGCATGAAGTATACAAACGCCTGAATCAACCCGAATCCGATATTGAATATCGGGTGCACGACGATGGTGGTGGCCAGTACGCCGAACACGTTGTTGAGAAGATTGAATACGACAATGCCGATGACGGTTCCTGACAACAGGTTCCCAAATAGACGGAGTCCCATTGCAAGCGGCGCCGATACTTCACTGAGAAGATTGAGCGGCAAAAGTAACGGGGTGGGAGATGACAAATCCTTGATGCGCTTCAAGGGGCCTCTCACTATCAGTCCCGAAATCTGAATGACCGCAAAGGCCATGAAACTGAAAGCCAGTGCGATGCTTACGTTTGAAAGTGGCGTGGCAAGCCCGAAAAGACTCGCAGTATTGGCAAGTGCCAAAAAGAGTAGGAAAGCGAGTAGAATCGGCGCAAATGTTCGCCATTGCTTGCCATAAAAATCCTCGATGAAGTTGTTGAGAAGGTCAATCCCCATTACCACCAGAAAGATGGGGCCTTTAATGGGTTTTTGTGGATCGAGACGATCCACTTTTTTTCCGAGAATCACTACGATGATGATTAAGGCGAGTGTCACAATTACCGAGGCTCTAAGTGCTGCGGTCATGTTCGTCCAAAATTCCAGTATCGTATCAAGCATCGTCATCGCCCTCCTTGTGTATTTTTGACATCCACATCGTTAGTAACATGGCGACTTTGAAAGATGTGAAGCCTATAAATGTGAAAATTATATCCAGACCATCCGAAAAATGGGCGATGGTCAGTATCAATATGTAAAACGCATAACGAAACGCATAATTAACCATCGTGACGCGTTTCAATGATTCGGGGTCTATTTGTGCGGCTTTGGTGGTTCTTTTGTAGTTGTGACTCATAAGCATGACGCTTACGGCCGAACCGAGAAAGAAACTCACTGCACGATCATACCCAAAGGCAAAATAAAAAACCAAAGCTGCGATGGCTATGTAAAACCATACGTATAGAAATGTTTTGATAAATGCGCGTTCAGTCATTCCTTTTTGCCCCCAAACGGTAAACACGTCTCATTAAATTACTTACTGCGGCCAGTGCACCCAGCACCATGAATATGATGGAGATTGAACTATCCAAAGTAAAGAGTCTGTCCAGTAGAAGATAGATGAAATACCCTACCAGGATGGCTGCAATCACTTCAAAAATAAAATTCGTTGCAATCGCCAGCAATTTGAGAATAAATTTTTTATCACTCATGAGTGACTCCCTTTGAATCGGTATTTACTCTTTTGTCAGTTTCGATACACGGCGAACATGGCGGTCTTCACCTGAGAATTCAGTTTCAAGCCAGATGTCCGTAATGGCATTGGCCAATTCAAACCCAAGAATGCGCCCGCCGAAAGTAAGGATGTTCGAGTCGTTGTGTCTTCTAGTGTCTCTTGCTGTAAACATATCGTGTACAAGTGCTGCGCGTATGCCCTCGACCTTGTTGGCCTGAATGCTCATACCGACTCCGGTCCCACATATCAGAATCCCTCGGTCCATGACTTTATCGCGTACATCCTTGGAAACTTGCAAAGCAACATCATTATAATCACAACTGGTTTCGCTCTTTGTACCATAATCCGTGATGTCCACACCTTTGTCTTGAAGATGCTTCAACACTTTTTCTTTTAATTCGAATCCTGCATGATCAGAGCCAATTGCTACTTTCATGGGAAACACCTCACTTTTTTACTTCTTATTCATTATATCAAATGGTAGATAAAAGACAATGAAATCACTATTTTTACAAGCGGTTTCTTTTTACTTTAAGAGTGCCCAAACGTAAAATTTTGTTATTGTCAATATCAAAAACCGTAGACACCTCTCCTGAGGTATTGCCGCCTTTCACAATATAGTCCACCTTGTCTTCAAAGGCAAGCGCAGCTTCATAGCGCACTACAGGAGGCTTATTAGCTACATTCAAACTCGTGACCACCATGGCACCGAAGTGGTTTAAAATACGGTAGGCCGTGTCACTGCCTGGCATGCGTACACCTACCGTGTCAAGCCCACGGCTTGTGATGTCACTGACACGGTCGCTTTTTTCACTGACGAAGGTCATGGCTCCAGGCCAATAATAAGAAGCATAGGGTCTCAACCGTTTGGGATGCTTTATTAACGTGTAGGCGTCTTCCGCTTTGGCTACAAGTACTGCGAACGGTTTTTTCTTTTCTCGTTTCTTTATCGCATACATCTTTTCTATGGCCAATTCATCCCCAATAAGGCAGCCAAGACCATATACCGTGTCTGTTTCAAATACGATGACTCGGCCTTTGAGATCTTTTTCAAGCAATGTTTCGACAGTCACTTCCATACTATCACCCTATAAATCGAATTCGATTTGTGCTTCGATTAATTTTCTGACCGGTGCATAGGTTTTTCTATGATAAGGCGTAATCCCATGAACCTTGAGTGCGTCCAGATGTGCTTTAGTAGGATACCCCTTGTGGTTTTGAAAACCATAGTCTGGAAACCGTTTTGAAAGGTCAGTCATGAAACGGTCTCGTTCCACTTTCGCAAGAATACTTGCAGCCGCAATGCTTGCACTTTTGCTGTCCCCTTTGACAATCGATTCAACAGGGCACTTGATAGCGGGCAAAGGCAGTGCATCACTCAGTACGTAATCCACAATCTTCAGTGCTTGAACCGCCTTGGTCATCGCAACCTGTGACGCTTTGTAGACATTGAGTTCATCAACGGCTTCATTGTCCATATACACGACTTCATAGGCCAGTGCGTGTTGTTTGATGGTCTTGTAAAGCTTTAAACGGTTTTTCTCACTCAGTTTCTTGGAGTCATTGAGTCCCTCGATTTCATAATCGGGATCAAGCACCACTGCGGCCGCTACCAGTGGGCCGGCAAGCGGGCCTCTTCCTACTTCGTCACACCCCGCGACATAGCGGTACCCCTCTTTGAAGCAACGCCTCTCAAACTCATACATCGTCTTTGGGTCTTTCCAGTATGATTGGGCCGAATTGCTGGTGTCTGAAATCATGAAGAAACCGTTCCATAACCTTGTCATAATCAATGAGGCCACCTTTTTTGAGTGCCCCAATTCTTTTGCCAATGCTTTCGAATATCGCAACAGGGTCGTCGCTTTCGATGGTGAAATCATACCGTTTTTCAAACGCATCCCTGTAATGATCCATCAATACTTGAAACCCGAATATAACCACTTCATCCCTTGGGACCAGGTGATCCTTGATGGCGCCAAGCAACGCCAGCTTCAACGCTCTTTGCTTGGGACTTATTTTGGGTGGCAAAACCCCTGGTGTATCCAGAAGCTCAAGGTTCTTGTGCGCTTTGATGGATTGAAGGTGCCGGGTAATGCCCGGTCTGTCTCCGACTTTGGTGACACGTTTGTCGACCAGCCGGTTGATCAGAGTGGATTTTCCCACATTAGGAATCCCCAGTATCAAAGCACGAATCGGACGTTTTTCCCGTCCTCTTTTTTTCTCTTTTTCAAATTTGGCTTCAAGCATCTTCTCAGCCAGCGGTCTGATGGAGCGTATATTGGTCCCTTTGAGTGAATCCACTCGGACGACTTGGAACCCCTGATTGATGAAATGCGTTTCAAACTCTTCAAGGGCTGTTGCGTCAGCCAGGTCAGATTTATTGAGTATGATGAGTCTCGGTTTGTCTTTGACAATCGAGGTAATGTCGGGGTGTTGGGTTGAAAGGGGGGCTCGGGCATCCACGACCTCAAAAACGATATCGATAATTTTTAAACGGTTCAGTATTTCTCTTCTTGTTTTATCCATGTGTCCCGGATAATATTGTATGTCTGCCATGCTATTCCACCTTTCCAATGGAACTGAAGGGATAAATTCTATACCCGACCGTACCGTAAATTGCGTGCTTTTCAAAATTTCCAAGATGCCTTGAATCTGTTGAATGATTGCGGTTATCCCCCATCACGAAGTACTCGTCTTCACTCAGTGTGAATGTGCAAACATCCAAGGTCTCACCTTGTCTGCTTGGACAAAGGGTATCCACAGACGGGTCAAGATACGGTTCATCAAGACGAACGTCATTGAGATACACATCGCCAAAATCAATTCTTAAAGTATCGCCTGGAAGCCCAATGAGTCGCTTGATATAAAACTCATCCTGCATAACATCAGGTTTAACCACTATCAAATCAAAACGCTCATAGGTTTCGTCCATATGCATCATCACCACATTGTCTTGGTCGTACAAGGTAGGATTCATGCTGTTTCCATCAATAGTCGCTACAGAGAAGAAGAATGCGTTGACAATCATATAAAGGGTCATAAGATGCAAAATGAACACAAGAATATCAAACCTGCCATAAAGTTTCTTGAAATGAGAGCCGTCAAAGGTTTCGGGCTTGTGTTTGGCTTTATTCATTTCACTGAAAAGCACAATGCAGTAAAGGATGCCAAGTCCGATGAAAAGATAAACCACTGGCATCCTCAAAATAAGAGGCTCGCGTCCTGGATCAAACTCCCAGAAGAATACCCAGTCTTCCAGTGTGGTATTGTAAAACGCATTGAAGGCAAGATGTTTGGCTTTGAAAAATGGAATGGCAATCATTACAGAGACGCTGAAAAGCGCAGCTATCATTTTAAGCCGCGCTTTTTTCATCTTCCTATCGGTTAATGCAGTCGTTTTATAAGCCGCATGGTTTGTCTGTTCGAATGTGTCTTGGTCCGTCATAAAATCACCCGATGTTATCAAGATACGTCTGTAATTTGTCTTCACCTATGAGAACCGAGCGCGCCTTGCTGCCCTGGTTCTCCGATACAATCCCAGCAGCCTCAAGAGATTCCACAATGCCTTGTGCACGGTTGAATCCAATGGAGAACTGCTTGGATATCTTATTGATACTGGCTTCTTGTCTTTGAACTACGAATAAGGCAACCTCTTCCAAGAGATCATCATATTCAAAAGTCTTGTTGGCGGTTTTGAGCAAAGCATCCTCTTTAAACAGGTAATCAGGCTCTGCTTGGTTGCGAATGAAATTGTTGATGGTTTCAATGTCTTCATCACTGACAAAGGCCCCTTGCAAACGGATTTTTCCCTGCCCACTCTGAGCATACAGCATATCCCCTTTGCCAAGCAATGTCTCCGCACCGCTTGCATCAAGAATGGTTTGTGAATCAATATGAGACGATACGCTGAAGGCGATTCTGGTAGGAATATTGGATTTGATGGTACCCTTGATGACATCCGTAGAAGGTCGTTGAGTCGCCACTAGCAAGTGAATACCGCACGCACGAGCTTTTTGCGTGATACGCATGATGGATTCTTCAACATGTTGAGATGCCACAATCATCAAATCGCTCAATTCATCCACGACGATAATGATGTAAGGCAGCTTGTCACTTTCACTTTCAACTTTTCCATTGTAAGAATCAATGTCCCTTGCATGGATTTCAGAAAAAGCCTGGAAGCGCCTTTCCATTTCTTCAACAACCCAGTTGAGTGCAGCCGTTGCCGCTTTTGAATCTGTAATGACAGGGGTAAGGAGGTGGGGAATATCGTTGTAATGGGAGAGTTCCACCATTTTAGGATCAATCAGAATCATCTTCAGGTCACTCGGTTTATACTGAAGAAGCAAACTCATGAGCACTGTATTGATACAGACACTTTTCCCGCTTCCGGTTCTCCCGGCAATAAGGCCATGAGGCATGGATTTGATAGGCGCATATATGGGATTGCCATCAATATCAAGTCCAAGAGCAATCGTTAGTGGCATGGCCGCATTCTTGAACATTGAGCGGTTGGTGATTTCCTTGAAATGGACGGTTCTTGGCAACTCGTTGGGAACCTCGATACCCACAGTGCTTTTTCCAGGTATCGGAGCTTCTATGCGTATGCTCTTGGCTGCCAATGCCATTTTGATATTGTCATAAAGATTGGTAATCTTATTGAGTTTCACACCTTTTTCAACCGCGATTTCATAACGCGTGACTGTGGGCCCCTGGGTATGATCATACACCCTTGCACCTACATTGAACTCATCAAAGGTTTCGTTGATGATATTGATTTGCTTTTCAATCGACTCACTGAGGTCCGGCGCATCCTCATCTGGTGTACTGAGGAGATCAACTGGAGGAATTTGATAATGAGCATAGAGTTTGGAGCCTTTTGTAACAGTTTTTTTCGTAGCTTGAACAGATGGCGCTGTTTGTTCAACATGCTGTGATTCCGCTTGTTTTGAAGAGGGGGGTTCAAAATCTTCAGCCGGCTCTTTTGAAGGGGATTCCTCTTTTTTATAGGCTTCTTTTTCAGGGGGTTTGTGATCTGTTTCATGTTGAACCCCCGCAGATCCCTTGTCAAATTCAGTCGGGACACTTCGAGAGGGGGGTTCCACTTCTTTTTCCTTGGAAACATACGTCTTTGTTGACGGTTCCTCTTGAGCAGGACTTTCTTGTGGAGTGTGTGTCTCCTCATCACGTTGCAAAAAATCCTGATAGCTGTGTTTTTGGCCGGTTTTTAGTGTTGTGACAGCATCACCAGCATTATGATCAATAATCTGCGCTTCAACCACGGTCTTATCGGGCGTGTCATCCAAAGGGGATGGTTTGGCTTGATTGGAATTCCCCATGACTTCGTTGAGATTTTTACCTCGAATCAAATCAAATTCAGGGTACGCTGTACCGTATTTCCTTATGCGTTCTTCGCGAGTAAGACGCGGTTTCGTACGAAAAGGATCGAGTTTGTTCAAATCCTGATTGCGTTTGGTCCGGATAGGGATGACCACATCATCTTTTACGTTCTGACCAAATATGGGCGACACAAAATGGCTGTGTTTATACCGTTCTTTTTCCGCTTCATCATCAAAAATCTCATAAAGTTGAAACGGTTCGATATCCGGAGTCCTTTTATAAGGTGGTATGAGTTTTTTTCTTTTTCGTCTGAATAGCATAATAAGTACGGCCCCCTTGATAGATAATCACATGGTGTCCTCATCATTCACTGCATCGTTTTGTGCATCACCTTGCTCAAGTGATTCAAGTTCCTGGTCGACCAAAGAGAAATCAACTTCCTTGTCAAACAGCTTTTTGGAGTAAACATTGCTGGTTTCTTCACCGACCACCGCAATAATCAGCATGGCAATGTGTTTGGTCATGTAATCCACACTTGTATTGATAACGACTTTTCTAAACCAATACGCTGGATTGAATACGTTGATTACACTTTTTGTGGCTTTCCAAGCCATCCTGACTTTCTTGTTTTTGACAGCTTTTACAACCCTTGTCTGTTCAATTTGTTTTTTCTTTTCAAAAATCTGAACCACACGCGTGATACGAATGTTGCGTGTGTTTTTCAAAAAAGGTGTATCCAGTATATCGTCTACACGGTCAGTAATATAATGGTTGAGTGTAATCAATTCGTTAACACTCAATTCAAGCAATGGATGTTTGGAAGATGGAAAATGGTACGACGCAATATCGTCAATCAGTTCGAAAGAAAGATCATACACGTTTTTGGCAAAGCCTTTTCCGTTTTTCTTATACGACTTCTTGAAATCATTCTGCTTATCTATAATTAGTTGCTTAAGCGCTTCTTCATCGACTTGTTCAATCGGTCTGTGAATGGTATCAAGATCCATATTCTTGCCCCGGACTATGAAATAAAGATACACAAGGGTAAAAATGATGAACCCCGATGCAAGACCGAGAAAGAAGTTAATCAGACCCCCAAATGAAATTTCTGGCATGTCATCACCTCGTATAATATAGTTACCTTTATTGGTAGCTATTTTTAATATATAATTTATCCATACATTGTGGACTATTGTTTATCACCTAACAGCATCTGTAAAGATGACTGGTTCAGAGAGGGAATAGCCACAACATTTTGAAAAGTTGGTTATTGGTTGGATAACGCGTAGACGTTTTATATCTAGCGAGGTTACAAGTCAAGATGTGTGTGGTATAAATCACAATGTATTAAAAATGAAAGGAGAACATTATGATCTTTATCGGCATCGACGTAGCATCGAACAAGCACGACTGTACAATTACCGATCAGCATGGCACAGTATTGGAGGATTCCTTTACAATTAAAAATGATTACCAAGGTTTCAGTCTTCTCTCCCAAAGAATCGAGAAACACAAAGGTAATCATCAAGTGTATGCAGGCCTTGAATCAACAGGCCATTACGGAAATAATCTTATTTCCTATTTGGTAGAGAGAGAGTACCTTGTGTACGTGGTCAACCCACTATTAACCAGTATAGCTCGAAAGTCCACATCCGTACGTAAAACGAAGACGGACAAGACCGATTCACAAGCTATCTGTACCTATTTGAGAACACACTTCGGCACTCTGACTCCCTACACACTTAAATCATACCATACTAAAAAGCTAAAAGCACTATCAAGACTACGACTGAATTTAGTCAAGCAGCAATCCCTGTTCAAAGTTGAATACGCCAGACTGGTATCCATCGTTTTCCCGGAACTGAGCGCGTTTTCACACACAATCCATTCAAACACCAACTACATCCTTTTCACTGAAGTCGGGCTTCCTGAAGACATAGCCAGACAACGCATCGACAAATTGACAAACACCCTTTATTCAGCTTCAAGAGGGCATTTCACACGTGATAAGGCTTTAAAGTTGAAAGCAATCGCACGGGATTCAATCGGTGCAAAGGATGAATTCTTCAAGTTTCAATTTCTTACGACCATCCGCTCCATTCAGCATTTCAAGGCGCAAATCGACTTGATCGACCAACAAATTCAATCACTCATGGATGAACTTTATCATCATGTCATGTCCATTCCAGGTATCAGTTATACAACTGGCGCAGCCATTGCGAGTGAAATTGGGGATATTAGTCAGTTCAAATCGCCCGATCAGTTACTCGCTTTTGCGGGCCTGGACCCTTCAGTCTATGAATCCGGTGAATTCTCATCCAACAGGAACCGAATGTCCAAACGGGGCTCGAAGTATCTTAGAAACGCAATATGGACATCCTCATCTGTGATCATTCATAACGATCCCACTTTCTCGTCGTACTACTTGAAAAAGCTTAAACAAGGCAAGCATCACAATAACGCTTTAGGACATGTCTGTAAGAAACTTACCAGAGTGATCTATTCAATCATGAAAAACCAGAAATATTTCGTCGAGAATTATTAAGCCAAACATATAATCTCAAATTCGAAGTGACTAAGTCACGCTTTTTTCGCATACACTTATCACAACTATTATTTAAAAGAACTTTGACTTGACATTACATAGTTGGTCTCTCTTTAGCATTATATCACAAAGCAGCTTCAATGTCTTTGTGCATTGGCTTCGATTTTAGCTTAAATAGTGTTGAAGTAAGATTGCCAAAGTACTTTGAATATGCGATAATATTTCGAGGTGGTAAAATGAAACAGCATATGATTGCACTTGATCTTGATGGAACCCTTCTTTATGACTGGGCAACTCTTGATGAAGAAACAAAAAAATACTTAAAACACATAAAGGCACTCGGCCATAAACTGGTCATTGCTACCGGACGTCCACATAGAAGCAGTATCCGTTATTATGACGCGCTTGAACTCGATACCCCCCTTATCAATTACAACGGCGGGCTGATTACCTGGGACAACAACGATGACTTTGAAGACGTTTCCATACGGCTTGACAGGCATTCTATCATCGATATTTTTGAAAACAATAAAGCGTACATTGACAATGCCTTCTGTGAAATCAAAGATGATATCTATTTACTAAGGGAAAGTGAAGATATTGTGGATCTCCTTCATTTTTTCGGCAATGCCAAACTGCACGTCGGGGCCTTCAAAGATACCCTGCCTGATGATACCAATGGCTGCATCATTGTGGCGAATGAACATGAGGGACACTTCATTCAAGAATACGTTGAAAAACACTATAAAGGCGAAATCATGAGTCGGAACTGGGGTAATGATTACCGTTTCATCATCGAGCTGTATTCTCCCAAAACCAGTAAGGGTCACGCCTTGGATTATGTAGCAAAAACTCTGGGCATCGATCAAAAACACGTCATCGCTTTTGGTGACGGGCACAACGATCTAGAAATGCTCCAATATGCGCATATTGGCGTAGCAATGAAAAACGCCGAAGATGAACTCAAGGCCGTTGCCGACATTGTAAGTCCTTATACAAACAAGGAGCACGCCATCGTCAAGTTCTTAAAAACCGTCATTCCAGAAGAAAAGGTGGAATCAGATTAAAATCTGAATCCACCTTTTCCTTTACCTTTGCCTTTTTTCTTTTTCTGAGTAGGAGCCTGCATACCCTGCATGGCTTTCATTGGGTTGTTTGGATCAATCTTGGATGGATCCATGCCACCCATTTTCTTCATCGTTTCTTTTTGTTGTTTGAGTGATTCAATCAAACGGTTCACGTCTGCGACTTTGTATCCGGAGCCATTGGCAATTCTTTTGCGTCTGCGGCTTTCCTTTTCAAGCAGATTTGGTTTTTTTCGTTCCTCTTTGGTCATGGACCCGATAATGGTTTCCACACGTGTCAGCTGAGATTCATCGACATTGGTGTTTTTCATCATCTTTTTAGCTCCTGGAATGAGTTTCATGATGCCTCCAAGTGACCCCATGCGCTTAATCATTTTAAGCTGTTTCAAAAAGTCGTTGTAATTGAAGGTACCCGAGGTCATTTTTTCCATCATGCCCATCATGTCATCTTCGTCGACATTTTCACTGACCTTGTCCACAAGCGTAAGTACATCGCCCATTCCAAGGATCCTACCTGCCATACGTTCGGGGTGGAATACTTCAAGAGCATCGAGTTTTTCACCGACCCCCATGAACTTGATAGGGACTCCGCTCACTGCACGAAGTGACAAGGCTGCACCGCCTCTGGTATCACTGTCCAGTTTGGTGATGATCCCGCCTGTGATATCCAAAGATTCATGGAAATGTTTGGCTACGCTCACTGCATCCTGACCGGTCATGGCATCGAGTACCAGCAAACTTTGATCAGGCTTGATGGTGGTCCTAATCGCCTTGATTTCATCCATCATTTTATCGTCGATGTGAAGACGGCCGGCTGTATCGAATATCGCCGCATCAAACCCTTCTTTTTCTGCATATTCAAGCGCTTCTTTGGCGATACTTACCGGGTCCTTGTCTGTTCCACGTTCAAACACTTCGACATCCAGTTGTTTTCCGATGGTTACAAGCTGGTCGACGGCTGCAGGTCTGTAGACATCCAGTGCCACCAGTAATGGTTTTTGATTTTCGTTTTTTCTTAAATACTTGGCCAGTTTACCTGCAGTGGTCGTCTTACCACTCCCCTGCAGACCAACAAGCATGATTTTATCCATACGGGTCTTGTTAACGGTGAAAGGACTTGTTTCACCCCCAAGCAGTTCACTCAATTGATCGCGAACCACCTTGATTACCTGTTGAGACGGATTCAACCCTTTGAGTATCTTGTCCCCTTTGGCCTCTTCCTTTACGTCATTGGTAAATTTCTTGACGACTTTGAAGTTGACGTCTGCTTCAAGCAAACTGAGACGCACTTCTCGCATCATGTCATCAATATCTTTTTCTGTAAGACGGGCTTTACCTCGAATACGACGCAAAGCCATTTGCATTCTATCGGATAGTTGATCGAAAGCCATTGTTATTCCACCTTCCAAAGTGCATCAAGTAAATCAAGAACCGTCTTGTCTTCGCTGATAGCACGAATTTCTTGTATCAGTCTTTGTCTTTGTTCACTCTTTTTTTTCAGATGCAGCTTCTCTTCATAGTCATAAAGTTTAGTGACCGTCTTTTTGAGTAGGTCATGAACCGCGTTTCTACTGACATGTTCTATCTCTGCAATTTCATGCAAAGAATAATTGTCCTTGTAATAGTAATTGGCCGTTCTCATTTGTTTAGCCGTCAACAAGTTCTCATAGTGCACCAGAAGACTGTTGATTTCAATATGTTTTTCAAGTGTATCCATCATACCACATCCGAGAATAGACCGTAAATGTATTCTTCAATATCGAAGTATTCAAGATCATCGACCCCTTCACCAAGCCCAATCATCTTGATGGGTACACCAGTGTTTTCATACACTGCAAGCGCAATACCGCCCTTTGCTGTCCCATCGAGTTTGGTGAGAACTATGCCACTCAGTGTGGTGACTTCATTGAAAATCTTGGCTTGTGATATACCATTTTGTCCCGTAGTCGCATCCAGTACCAACAATGTTTCATGAGGGGCATTTGGAATCTCTCTTCCAAGAACCTTGTGAATCTTTGAAAGTTCATTCATAAGATTTTTCTTGTTTTGAAGCCTCCCGGCCGTATCACAAAGAAGTACATCGATATTTTCTTCTTTCGCTTCTTGTATAGCATCATACATGACACTTGAAGGATCGCTTCCTGCAGGTTTTTCAAAAAATGAAGACCCGACGCGTTCACTCCATATGCGCAGCTGTTCGATGGCCCCCGCTCTGAAGGTATCGCCTGCAACCATCATGACACTTTTACCTTCTTCTTGAAGTTGATGTGCCACTTTAGCAATACTTGTGGTCTTTCCAACTCCGTTGACCCCTACAAACAAAATAACTGCCGGGTCATGATCAATATCGAGGTTCGTGTCAATAATGGTATCTTTAGTGTAGCGTTTGAACATTTCCTCGACTATGATTTCCCTCAAGTCTTCAGGGCTGTCAAGTGCATTCAAGTCAACAGTATCACGTAAATGGTTGACGAAGCTGACCACAGTGTCAACCCCCATATCTGCCATGATGAATATCTCTTCAATTTCCTCGAATACGCTGTCGTCAAGTGTTGCTTCGCTGAGCACGTCATTGAGTCTATTAAAGACACCTTGACGTGTTTTTTGCATTCCCAGTCTATATTTTTCAGACGTTTTGGTTTTCTTTTTGGATTGAAACAGGTTTTTAAAAAAGCCCATGGGTATAACCCCTCCTTTAAATAAATCAAGGGTATTATAACACATCGGCTGTAACTTAAAAATAAAGTTCCCTATAAAAAGGGAAAATCCGCCTCGCGGCGGATTAAGGAAGGGGATGTGTGAATAAATGAATATTCACCATGCTATGTAAGGGATAAGTGCAACCTCTCGATTGCATGTTTATAATAGCATAGGGTTTATAAGGTGTCAACTCTAAAAGCTTAAAATATTATTAAGTTGCATTCTGGTTCTCCAAGGTGCTTTTATTCGCAGGATTTATCGTTGCAAACGACGCTTCCATCTTCCAGTTCAACCATGAGATCATCACATTTTTCGCAGTGATCCCCGGTTGGTTTGCCTCTGAGAATATTTTTGCATTTAGGGAAATTGTTGCAAGCATAAAAGGAATTGCCCTTGTTCTTACCGCGTTTAGCAGTTCGTTTGACTATTTCGCCCTTTTTGCATTTTGGGCATGTGATATTGGTGGTCTCAGGTTCTTCCTTGTTTTCGTTCGGTTTGATGTACTTGCAATCCGGGAATCCGCTACATGCTTCGAACGTTCCATATCTTGATTCTCTATATACCATTGGACGGCCACATTTTGGGCAGTTTTCGCCTGTATATTTTGGGGCCAGCTTTTCCATATTGTCATTGGCTTTTTCAACAAGTGGAATGAATGTTTCATAAAACTCACTGATGACTTTTTTCTGGTCTTCTTCGCCTTTTGCAATGTTGTCAAGAACATTTTCCATTTCCGCTGTATAATCCACACTGATGATGTCTGAGAAGAATTCATCGAGTTTTTCTATGGTCAGCTTCCCACGGTCGCTTGGAACGAATTTCTTTTCTTCCACAGACACATAGTTGCGCTTCTTGAGCGTAGCGACGGTTTGTGAATACGTACTGGGTCGCCCAATGCCAAGTTCTTCCATTTCCTTGATCAGTCTGGCTTCAGTGTACCTTGGTGGGGGTGAAGTGAAGTGCTGAGTTTTCTCGATGGAATCGCTCTTGATTGAGTCACCTTCTTGGAAACTGGGCAGTTCACTGACATCGGTCTTTTCATAATCCTTGTAGACTTTCAAATACCCATCGAACACAAGCGCCTGAGCTTTGGCACGAAACAGGGTATGGTTGTTTTTCAAACTGAGCGTAGTTGATTCAAGTTCTGCCGGTGCCATGAGTGAAGCGAGTGCACGCATGTATATCATTTTGTACAGCCTGAATTCATCACGACTCAAATGTTTTTTCACTTTATCAGGATGGTACTTGATATTGGTTGGGCGAACGGCTTCATGGGCGTCCTGTGCATTTTTCTTGGTTTGGCTTGAACGGGGTCTTCCTACATAATCCTTGCCATAATGCTCTTCAATAAAAGCCTTGGCGGGTTTGATGAATGATTGACTCATACGTGTTGAATCGGTACGCATGTAGGTTATGAGTCCAACTGTTTCATCGCCTAGATTAATGCCTTCATAAAGGCTCTGAGCAAGCATCATGGTTCTTGAGCCACTCATGGAGAGCTTATTTGAAGCGTCTTGTTGCAGCGTAGAGGTCGTGAAGGCTTGTTTGGCTGAGCGTTTCCTTGCTCGCTTCTTGATCTCTGATACGGTAAATGTCTTATCAAGGGCATTGTAAACAGCCTCCGTTGAATCCTCATCAGGCAGTTTCGGTTTACGGCTGTTGACTTTGAAGAGTTCTGCATCAAAATGAGGAAAATGGGCTGTGATTTTCCAGTACTCCTCGCTGTTGAATGCCTCGATTTCCTTTTCACGGTTAACAAGAATCTTGAGAGCTGCGCTTTGTACGCGTCCAGCAGATTTGCTTTTGATTTTATTTTGAAGCAGTTTACTTAATTTGAACCCGATGATTCTATCAAGAATTCGTCTTGTCTCCTGGGAATTCACAAGGTTGAAATCAATGTCCCTTGGGTGATCAAATGCTTCAAGAACGGCGTCTTTGGTAACCTCATTAAAAATCACACGTCTTGAAGGCGTGCTTGAATCATCCAATTCCAGGACTTGTTGCAAATGCCAGCTTATGGCTTCCCCTTCACGGTCTGGGTCAGTCGCAAGGTAGACACTGCTTGCTTTTTTTGCGGCTTTTTTCAAAGACTTCACGATGGCGTTTTTGTCTTTGAGAGTACTGTATTTTGGTTCGAATCCATTTTCAATATCGAGACCGAGGCCGCCCGGTCCTGATATTGCCAAATCTCTGATATGACCTTTAGAGGAAAGCACTGTATAATCTTTCCCCAAATACTGTTCGATCGTTTTGGATTTGCTAGGGGATTCCACAATAACGAGTTTATCGCTCACGGACTTCAGCTCCTAATAATAATTTGTGTCATTATTGCATGTTATATGTGAATATTCAAGCATGGTGTTCATTTATATATAGGATATATATAATCTTTTTTTATACTTACGAGACCAAAAATGTCATTCTGTCCTTGCCTTGCATATCTTTTTTCTGAATGATTGTGGCATTTGGCAAAGCTTTTTCACACAAAGCGCGAATCGCTTTTGCGTGGTGATAGGCGTGTTCAAAACCTACAAGATAGTGGTCATTGAGATGATTGGGAAGTGTTTGAATGATTTTCTTATAAAAGTCAAGTCCATCACTCCCTCCAAACAAAGCCACGTGGGGTTCATAATCCTTCACAAGAGGGTCCATTTCTTCGTTTTCAGGTATATAAGGTGGATTGGATAGAATGATATCAAAGGTTTTCCCTTTGAAAGGCTCAAAAAGGTCTCCCTGAATGAATTCAGCAGTGCTTTTTAAAAAAATGGCATTCTTTTTGGCCATCTCAACCGCTTCATACGAAATATCACTGCCTGTAGCGTGAATGCGAGCCTCTTCAAGATCGAGTGCAATGGCGATACACCCGGATCCAGTTCCTAAATCCAATAAATCGATTGAATCATAATCTTCAAAATGCACATCCATCAGCAAAAGGGTCTGTTCAACTAGTTCCTCAGTTTCAAACCTCGGAATCAAGACATGTTCATTGACATGAAATTGATACCCGAAAAACATCTCACTGCCTATGAGATGTTGGACAGGTTTATGATGTTCAACATACTCCATGGCCGCATTTTTGAATAAAGCGAACGCATCTTCGCTCATTTCATCATGCATGTGTGCCAGTAACTTGGACCCACTAAGATGCGAGAAATGCATTAAAAGCATCTTGATTGCACTCGACTCTTTTTTGTTTTCCAAAGCATACGCTTCATACGTCTTCAATATCTCGCGGTACGTCATACTATCGCCTCATAAAAGAAGTGCCTCAGGCACTTCTTAAGTGGTTTCATCTTCCAGTTTTCTTTGAAATTCTTCATTGATCAACGCTTCGATGATTGGTTCAAGTTTCCCTTCCATGACTCTGTCAAGTTGTTGTATGGTAAAGTTAATTCTATGGTCGGTAACTCTGTTTTGTGGGTAATTGTAGGTTCTGATCTTTTCACTTCGATCTCCAGTACCGATTTTATCTTTTCTTATAGCGCCTTCTTTTTCGCGCTTTTGTTGTTCAATCAGGTCATTGAGACGGGCTCTCAATACACGCATGGCTGTGGCCTTGTTCTCGTGTTGACTCTTGCCGTCCTGACAGGATACGACTAGGTTTGATGGTTCATGGGTGATGCGCACAGCCGAGTCAGTGGTGTTGACACTCTGTCCCCCAGATCCACTAGAACGGAAGGTATCGATTCGCAAATCATTCTTGTCGATATCTATTTCTACTTCCTTGGTTTCAGGTAAAACCACGACCGTTGCCGTAGATGTATGGATGCGTCCCTGAGATTCTGTCTGAGGGACACGCTGGACTCTGTGGGCACCAGATTCATGCTTCAGAAAATAATAAACATGGTCACCGGATACCGAAAATTCAATTTGTGAATATCCCCCCTGATCCCCTTCGTCGGCATTCAAGACAGTAATGGTCCATCCTTTTAATTCCGCATATTTATAATACATACGGTAAAGATCTCCAGCAAACAGGTTGGCTTCACTTCCGCCGGCTGCACCACGAATTTCCACAATGACATCTTTTTTATCATTTGGATCCTTTGGAATCAAAAGTTTTTGAAGGGTGTCTTCAAGTTGCACCTTGTTGGCTTTACTTTCTTCAAGTTCGCTCAAAGCCATTTCCTTTATTTCCGGATCTTTTTCGTGACTCATCTCTTTCAAATCTTCAATGGTCGCTTCCGTTTCAAGCAATTTGTCATAGACTTCAACTATTTTTTCAAGGGAACGCAATTCCTTTGAAAGCTCAGTCATGCGATCGATATCCTGTGCGATATCGGGTTCACTCAACTGTTCATTGATGATTTTGTAGCGTTCTTTTATTTTTCTTAATCTGTCTCTCATTATTCGTCAACTCCCGCATAATTATAGTACAACCTCATGATTAATGCAACCGAGAACCCCTATTGGACAATTCCTTGAAAAAAACACGTTTAAAAACGTGTTTTTATGCATTTGGCATGGCGTCATCATTCATCTCGTCATCTGAACTGACCAACTTCGTTTTAAATTGAGAATATTGTTTTCTGAAAAGCAGTGGGAAACCTTCCATATTGGTCGAACCAGAACGGTTTTTGGCCACCATGATATCCACTTGGTCAGGTTTGGTCGTTTCTTTTGGATTGTAGTAATCATCTCTGTAAAGGAACAAGACAACATCGGCATCCTGTTCAATAGAACCCGATTCACGAAGGTCAGCCATAATAGGGTGCTTATCCGGTCTTGACTCGACACTTCTTGAAAGCTGTGAAAGGGCGATGACAGGGATTTTAAGCTCACGCGCCATTTCCTTTAAAGTTCGCGAAATTTCAGAAACTTCCTGAACACGGTTTGTTTGAGCTTTTGACCCTGAGAGTAGTTGCAAGTAATCAATGACCACCAAATCAAGTCGGCCTTCTTGAGCAAGCTTACGGCATTTTTGTCTCAAGTCGGTCACTTTTACAGTACCAGAATCATCAAAAAGCACATTGAGTTTTTGCAAATTGTCACTGGCGAGGGACAATTGTTGCCATTCTTGGCTTGATAAATTCCCCATTTTGAGTCTATGTGAATTGACAGTCGCTTCACTTGAAAGCATTCGGCCGACAAGCTGATCGGTCCCCATCTCAAGTGAGAAAAATGCAACAGTCGGTTTATCCGGAAGCTTAGCAATGTTCGTTGCCAGATTCAAAGCGAACGCACTTTTACCCATTGAAGGACGCGCCGCAATGATGTAGAGTTCCGTAGGTTGCAACCCTAGCGTATAATGGTTAAGCTGTTCAAAACCGGTATCCAGACCCGTCAACTGACCAGAATGATTTTTGGCATCCTCTGTTTTTTGGATAACTTCCTCAGTAATTTTTTTAATCGAAAGAAAGTCGGAGGTTCGCCTCGAGCTAGCCACATTGAATATGCGTTGTTCGGCTTCATCAATGAAATTTTCCGTATTCTTAGCATTGAAGCCTTGCTGAGCTATCTCCCCTGCCACTTTGATCATATTTCTAAGTACTGCCTTGTCACGCACAATATTGACATAGTGATCAAGATTGACAATTGAAGGCGTCGTATCGGAAAGTCCAAGGATATAATCACTTCCACCCGCGTCCATCAACAATCCCTGTGTATCAAGATGGTTGATAAGCGTAGTGTAGTCTATGTCTACCTTGTCTTCATACAAATCAAGAATCGCCCCAAAAATCAATTGATGTCTGCGGCTGTAGAAATCCTTGACCTCCAAACTGTCCGCAATGCTTTGAAGCGATTGCGGATCAATGAATACGGCACCCAGTACGTTTTGTTCCGCATCGATGCTTTGTGGCAAAGTTTTTTCTTCCATTTTATTTCTCCATTACCATGAGTTCGAAAGTGGCTTTGATATCCTTATGCAATTTCACATCGATGCTGTAGGTTCCAAGCGCATCGATGGAATGATCCAGTTGAATCTTGTTCTTATCAATACTGACACTGTGTTGTTCTTCAAATGCTTCAGCAATTTGCTTGGTATTGATTTTATTGAATACCTTGCCTTGTTTACCCACTTTGACATACATCTTGACTGCTCGATAGTCAATACGTTTCTTGAGTTCTTTCATGTCTTCAACATGTTTGTCGGCAGCTTCTTTTTGCTTGGTTCTCTCATCTTCCAGAGACTGGATGTTTTCAGGCGTTGCTTCTATGGCTTGTTTGCTGGTAAGCAGATAATTAGCATACCCCGGTGCCACATCAATGACCTCACCTTTTTTGCCTTTGTTTTTCAAATCTTTTTTAAGTATTACTTTCATAGGTCTCTCCTCCTGTCCAATATCTTGTAAAATCTCTATCAGTTCCTGTTTGATGTCTTCTGGATGCTTTGCATCAATCTGGGCTCCGGCATTGTTCAAATGCCCGCCCCCACCAAAGCGTTCCATCAATGTCTGTACACTGAATCCTTCCAGACTTCTTGCACTGATGCCGACAGTATGATTCTCAAGTGATCCAATCGCAAACGCGGCAACAATGTTGTCAATATCCAGTAGATCGTCAGCAATTTTAGCCAGAAAACTTCGATCAGAATCAATATCGTCTGGCACAATTACTACAGCGAAGCGCTTATTGAACACTTCAACACGTCTCAACATTTCCGCTTTTATCTGTAACTCCTTCAAGGATTCGCGAAGGATGTTTTTTACCTTGTAGGTGTCAGCGCCATATTTTTTCAGTATGGAAGCTGCTTCGAATGTTCTTGCGCCTGTACGGTACATGAAGTTATTCGTATCCACAATCATCCCCGAGAGCATGACGGTCGCTTCAAATGCGTTTACAGTCACTGTTTTGGGGAAAACATTGATCATTTCTATAATCAATTCGCTGGTGCTCGAAGCATAAGGCTCTATATAGGATAGGGTACTATTGCTTACGGCATCGGATAATTTTCTATGATGATCAATCACTGCGATGTGTGTAAACTCATTTAAAAATTTAGCATCCAAAAGCTGACCCTTTGAATGATGATCCACAAGTACAAGCATATCATCTTTCGTCGTCATGACAGCCGCTTTTCCAATCGGCAAAATGAATTCCAACAGCGGTTCGTATTCGTATTCAACCAATTGAAGAATTTTACTTACCGTGTCATCCAGCGCATCATAATCAAGGACGATGTACGCTTCCTTATTGGATGCAAACGCCATTTTCAATACGCCTATGGCTGCCCCAAGGGCATCAGAATCAGGAAATTGATGGGGTGCAATGAATATACGGTCCCGGTTTTCAAACATCATATCGAGCTTGCGAGCATGGATTCTACTTGAAATACGGGTCCTTTTTTCCTGTGTATTCGTATTGCCTCCAAAGTATTTGAAATTTTCACCCTGAATATTGATGACCACCTGGTCACCTCCACGTGAAAGTGCCAAATCAAGGGCTTCATCTGCGATATTTGCAAGTGAAGAAAGGGGAATGTTCGCGCAGGCAAACCCACCACTCATGGTAATCAAAATATCGTTTTCCTTGGATATCGACGCAATTTCATCAATAATGGAAAACCCGTCTTCGATTGCTTTTTCGAGATTTTCCTTTTGCATGAAAGCGTAAAGCTTGGAACTTGATACCGGCGCAAGATGGAACTCGTACTTTTCACTCCATTGATCAAGCGCACCCAGCAATTTGCCTTGTATCTCATTGCGCTCCTGCACATCGAGCACGCCAATGGCATCATCGAAATTATCCAGATGTATCACTCCGACTACAGCCGTGTGTCTATCATAGGCTTCCCTTAAACGTTCCCGTTCACTAACTTTATATATAAAGATGGCAGGGATGCTTTTGACATAATGAACCTCGTAATACTCTTCATACACCCTAAAAACAGACGGGTGTGTCAATGCGTTGTTTTCTATCGCCTTTTTCAAGGGCTCATGAATTATCCCGAGGGTCTTGTTTTCCATTCTATTTTGGAAAATTTTCTTGGCAGTTTTGTTTGCATAGTGAATATTGTAGGCATTGTCCATTAGAATAATGCCAGTGGGGGTATCGGAAAGTACTTTTGATTCAAGAGTTTCTTTTTGTGTGATAATTGAGTTTTTACGTTTGATTTCCTTATTGAGGGTCAAGAAATTCTGGCGTGTCCGCTTCTGAAAAAGCAATAAAAAAAGCGTGTTAAACCCCACGAGTATTGCCGCAACACCGAGTATTGGAAAGGTTAACAACTCATCAAAATAAATACTGATAACCCCCAAGCCTGCGAGTATGAGCAGATGGGTAATGATGATCAATTGTTTTTTCACGGAAACACCCCCTAAAGGTTTTTACTGTGAAAACATTATACCATATAACGCTATTTTAATAAATGATGCCGGTCACAAATGCCTCTAGGAAATTTACAAGTCTTCCACCGTGTATTTTCCCCTTTTAGGAGCCAAAAAAATACTGACATCACGCGTCAGTATTTTCATTGCGAATAGCCTTCAAGACTTGTATGCAGGCTTCAATGTAGGCATAGTTTCCCACAAGTGTAAAACGCATGACCTGTTCTGTCTTTTCGTATTTCATGGTCAAATCTTCGTGCTGAGAAGACAGATCCATAATCGCTTCTTTAGACGCCTGTTCCATGTGTTCCGACAGTACCTTTTGATCCACGATCATGCAAACACGGTGATCCGTCTTTTGGGAATACGCTTTTTTCAAAAACCGTTTAACCACTTTGCCAGCCTCATTTTTAAACGCTTCAACCATAGAATCATCGTTGAAATAGTCTTGCAGATTTTCCTCTGAGAAACGCCATACACCACCAATCTTCGTACCTTTCAAAAGCCCATTTCTGATGTGCCTACGCAGGGTTCTTTCACTTAGGTTGGTCATGGTCTTGACATCCCCCAATGAATAATGGAATATATCTATTTCAACCACCTCCGTATATATTATATGTCATGTTTTGTCATGTTTCAATGGTTTATTTTAATCCCAATGAGACATTCCTTGACACGGCCCTTTGATAACCTTATAATTATTCACGTTATACGCAGTTCGTAACCATCCTGCGATATCAAAACTAGGAGGCTTTTTTATGAACGAATTATTATGGTTTATTTTTGCAATTGTCAACTTCATCATCATTTTGGCGGTGTACAAGCTTTTTGGAAAAACCGGCTTGTTTGCCTGGATAGCCGTCGGTACAGTCATCGCAAACATCCAGGTCACCAAAACCATTGAACTGTTTGGTTTTACCGCCACACTTGGAAACATCATGTATGGAACACTTTTCCTTGCCACAGACGCCATCAACGAACGCTATGGGATAAAAGATGCCAAACAATCGGTGTATCTTGGGTTCTTCGCCATGGTGGGTATGGTCATCATCATGCAAGGCGCATTATTGTTTGTTCCCAGTGACACAGACATAGCGGATCCGGCATTGAATACGATATTTGATCTCGTCCCTCAAATCGTACTCGGAAGCATTACCGCCTATATTGTAAGTCAACTGCTCGATGTTCACGTATTTCAAAGAATCAAACAACGTTTTGGGTCACCAAATACCCTCTACATTCGAAACATTGGTTCAACTTTGGTTTCACAACTGGTTGATTCCGCCATCTTCGTCCCGATTGCATTCATCGGTGTCTTCGATACACCGACACTGCTATCAATATTTCTCACAACGTATATAATCAAGGTACTCGTCGCACTTCTCGACACCCCGTTTATATACATCATGCAGAGAATCAAACCCCTTAACGAAGACCTGTAAATTAAAAAAAGCATCCGGATTTTAATAAAAAAATCGGATGCTTTTTTATTGCGTCTTAGTCTCTTACGAAAGGCAAGAGTGCCATGTGACGTGCGCGTTTGATCGCGACAC
>JAGYML010000013.1 GCA_018400615.1 bacterium
TTACACAAATACTTAAAGCCTTGGTTACTAGGTATACATTAGTTAACATAATATATATTATCGGAAGTAAAATGCATCTATGCATTTTGGCTTCTTTCTTGGTAATAGGGGTGGGGTTGAGCATGATGACTATGTTATTTACCCCTGGTTCGAGGGTATATAAAAAATAAACATAGTCATTTCTTCTCTCTGACTATGTTTATTATGGTGGTCTTCTTTCGTGTTTGTTTCCAAGGTTCGAATGCGCTTAGAATTGATTTTGGAATCCATCATGGGTATTGAGTCGTTTGATGTGTGAAGGTTGCTTAGAGACAAAATTTAGTGGGGTGTCAGAACTTCAAAGTATCCTTGGTGGTTATCCCCCATGCCTTGATAAGGGATTCACTGTCCTTGATGGCTTGATCGTTCAATTGTTCTGGGGAGTGTGCATCCGCACTGAGTACGGCTGTGGCGCCCTTTTGCACGGCTATGTCCCAAAATTCTTTTCGAGGATAGCGATAATGCGTGCCCGCTTTACTGTTAATTGACCCTCTTCTTACGCCGTTTGCGTTGAATTCAAGCGGTACGTCATACTTGAGTGAAGCCTCAATGATGATGGTGGCGGCTTCTTCTGCGTCTTCATCAAAACGTCCATAGGAGGCCAAGTAGATGTCAGGATGGGCAATCAGTGAAAACATGCCTGTTTTAATTGCGCTCTCAACGTTTTTTGCATACTCGATAATGTCTTTACCCTTTTTAAGACCAATGACACCTCTCAGCGCAGATTTATCGTCTTCAGGGCGTATATAGTGCTGACCGAGGATGAAATATTCCACTTTTCGTTTCAAATCCCGGTAATATTCATGGTTTGTGTCCAAATACTCGATTTCCAAGCCTGTATGAATGATCATTTTGCCTTCGTATTGTCGTTTGATGGCCTCGACATCCTTCAAATACGTCTCCAGTTCTTCAAAACGCATGCGAGCATCCTTGGTAATGACCGCACTCGGGGCGTGGTCTGAGAATCCAAGGACACTAAAACCGGCCTCATAGGCCTTTGAGGCATAATCTTTCGCCGTGCCTTTGGCATGTCTGCAAAGTTCATGATGCGTATGGTAGTTTTTCTTCAATGGTGTCACACTCTTTTCAATGAATTTTTAGATTGCATGAAGGTAATTTATCAGTTCTTCTGCTTAAATGCTCTTAGAACCTGAATTTTCAAGGGTTCAATTCATTTTAACATTAAGCATGAACTTTCCATAACTCTTCACTGCACACACGCAATAAATGTTATACTGTGCTTGATAGGAGTGATACGATGCAAAAACGGCCCTTGGCGTACCGAGTACGTCCAAAGACATTGAACGATATCGTGGGACAAGACCACCTTGTGGGCGCGGATGGCGTCATTCGAAAGATGGTTGAGCGTGAACAGTACTTCTCGCTGATCTTATATGGGAAGCCTGGAATCGGCAAAACCACCATTGCGACAGTGATTGGCGAAGCGTTTGGGCTCAATACCTTCACGTTCAATGCCAGTACTGACAACAAAGCTGCCCTCAAAGAGATTATCGAATCAGCAAAACGTTATGGGGCTTTGTTGATTGTGGACGAAATTCATCGCATGAAAAAGGATATTCAGGATTATTTGTTGCCACATGTTGAATCTGGCAACGTCACATTGATAGGTTTGACCACAAACAATCCATATCACAGTGTGAACCCAGCAGTTCGTTCACGAACTCATGTTTTGAAATTGAAAGACATCGACAACGAAGATCTATTTTCGTTTTTGAAACGACTTATTGACTCCCATCCGAAAGATTTGAGTGCAAACTTTACGGATGAAGTCATCCAATATGTGGTTCAGACATCGAATCGTGAAATAAGGACTGCGATTAACATGCTGGAACTCCTCAATATTGCCTATGATGCATCGACCATCGATCTTGAAATGGCAAAAAAGGTGCTTTTGAAACCCGCCCTTGATCTAGACAAGGACGAAGACAATTATTACAACATTCTTTCCGCCCTGCAAAAGTCGATTCGAGGCAGTGATGTTGATGCAGCGCTTCACTATCTTGCAAGATTGATTAAAATGGAGGATCTGGACAGCATTCTTCGCCGTCTCACAGTCATTGCCTATGAGGACGTAGGCCTGGCCAACCCTTCCATATTCTCTAAAATGGATGCGTGTGCACGCGCGTGCGAGCGCGTTGGTTTTCCTGAAGCCCGCATTCCATTGGCGGATTTGACAGTGGAAATGGCTTTGTCTCCCAAGTCGAACAGTGCTTATAAGGCGCTTGATAAGGCTCTTGAGGACATAGATAAGGGAAAAATGGGGAAAATTCCCAACCATTTGATCAACGTGGCCAATTTCGAAGACAAGGATGCCTACCTTTATCCCCATGATTATGATCATCATGTCGTCAAGCAGCACTATATGCCAAAAGAATTGAGAGATACCCGCTACTATACCCCGGCAAAGACAGGCAAGTACGAGCGCAGTCTGAAAGAACGCCTCGATGCCATCCACAAAATCCTGGGCAAATAGAATGGTCGAGGCATAAAAAAAGTCCTTCCTTCGCTGGATAGGACTTTTTTTAAGCGTTATAAGGTTTCAGAGGGCTTGGTGAAATCAAACACACGGCCGCTTTTGAAGTGTTGTAAACGGTCTTCAAGCGTGTTTTCAAGTGTTTTATAGCTTTTTTCACCAGTACAGTGTCCAGTGATGAAGGTCGCACCTGATGCGCTTAATACGTTGATCAGGCTCTTGAATGCGGCTTCACGGTCTTCCCCTTGGACGCCTTTGGAAAGGTGAAATCCACCAATGACGGTATCAGGATAAGTGTTTTTGAGCTTGTGAAAATGGTCCATGATGTTGACGATGCCTTTGTGTGCACACCCTGTGAACAGATACTGATAATCATTTTCTTTGATGATGAGGTTCTGTTCATGAATAAAGTCATCCTTGATGAGTATTTTGCCCTTTTGCTTGAAGAGATGGTCATTGCCCAAAGGGTTCAAACGCATCGCTTCTACACCCGAAAAGAGTTCGATTCCGTTGTCGATGTGGTTGTAGTCTTTGGTGAATACCACTTGATCATGGTGTTTGAGACGCTGTGTCAAGCCGATGTAGAGTTTTTCTTTTGAAGGTTTTTGGGAAAAAAGATTGGAGAAGGCTTCTTCTCTTACATAGACTTTGGCATGATCATTGAGTGTCAGGAACCTTTCAAGTGCTCCACCATGGTCATTGTGTCCGTGTGATACTATGGCGATGTCAACCTTGTTCAAATCCACACCGAGTAATTCGGCGTTTTTGATGAACGTGTCGTCTGGTCCCATATCGAAAAGAATCGTGTGTTTCTTTGTTTCGATATAGAAGCTGACGCCGTGTACACTGTGAAAATCCTCATTCAGTGCGCTGTTCTCTACAAGCGTTACAATCTTCATAAAATCACTCCCTAATTTCATTATAAAGCATTCAAGGCATTCTTTCAAAAAAGGAAACTCTCTCTTATTTATTGGGGTTTCCTTTTCTTTTGCGGGGACGTTCAACGCAATCGTTGAATTGTACGTCGCCCCCTTCGATATGGATGTGCAAGCCATTGACCAGGGCCAGTGCAATCTTTTCACGCGCCTTGTCATAGATGGTCTGTACGGTTGAACGTCCGACTTCCATCATGTCCGCCGCTTCTTTTTGTGTGTATTTAAGTGCGTCAATCAGTCTGATTGCTTCATATTCATCGACAAATAGCGTGATCGGTCTACCCTTGCCTTTACGGCCTTCAGGCCCGAATCGTGTATGGTTTGGGGGGCCTTCAACGCGTCTGCATTTTCTTGGTCTTGGCATCTCGTCACCTCTTAATCATTGCGTAATGTTCCATTTCTGGCAACACGATGGCGACCTTTGCCCTCGTGGTTATTGCAGTGGTCATGTGTATGATTGTGTTCATGATGGTGGGCATGGGCGTGTTCTTGATTAAAGCTTTGATGGGCCTTGTTGCGTCCGCGTCCACGGCCAACGCAGCGTCCGTTTTCATTGGCTGGACCGTTTCCGTTTGGACCTGTTCCGTCACCTCTTGGCATAGTATCCTCCTTAGTTATTGGCATATGTTGATAATTACATGGTACCATATTACTGGTATATGTCAATAAATTCATAAAATAAAAACCCTCGATTGAGGGTTTTAACTTAGAGAGTGAAGTCGCCTTCTTGCAAATAGCCTTTGTGTCTGAATAGCTTGTCGAGTACAATCATGAGTCCGACTGGTAGCACGAAGTGCAACAGTGCGATGCCCAGGAAGACAAAGAAGCTGTAGCCCATGGCGTCTATGACACCGATTTGTCCGATAAACCCACTTGTGCCCATGCCACTGCCTATGGGGGTGCTTTCAAGTTTGAAAAGCATGGTTGAGAAAGGACCAAGGGCTGCGGAGACGATAATCGGTGGAATCCAGATAATGGGTTTTCTCAAAATGTTTTTGAACTGGAGCATGCTTGTGCCGATGGCGATGGATAAGACTGTGCCGATTGAATTGTCTTTTCTTGACATAATCGCAAAGCCAATCATCTGCACACTGCATCCGACGACCGCAGCGCCTCCCGCAATGCCTTCAAGGCCGATGCTTATCGCTATGGCCGCACTGGAGATTGGAGACGTCAGTGCCATGCCCATGACGGCGGCTATGATGATGCCCATGAAGAGGGGTTGATAGGTGGTCGCGTTATTGATGAAGGTGCCAATGGCTTGCATACCAAGTGCAACAGGTTCACCGATGAGGTTCGCTACTAAAAAGGCGATGCTTGCGGAAATAAGGGGAATCAGGATGATATCCACAGGAGTCCTTTTCCTCAATAGGAGCCTCAGCCCCTCCATTGCCGCGATGCTTGTGACATACGCCACAACCGGATCATTGCTGACTTGTGTGGCAATGCCGCCTGCTATGGCGCCACTGATGAGCGACAACCCTTTCAAATCAAGGCTCCAGGCAATACCAATCCCGATGCCGATACCCATAAAGCCTTTTAAGATGGTGGCGAGTTCCTGGATTTGTGTACTGCCTACTAGCACACCGATTTGATCGATGATGACACCGATAATCAAAGTAGAAAACAAACCGAGTGCCATACCGTTCAAAGTCTTGATCAAGTATTCCAATAACCGCTTGCCGAGTCTTTTGAAGTCAATAGTTTCCATAAGTAATCCTCCGAATGTTGGGTTTCACGCAATTATTCTAACATATTCGCTAACAGGGGTGCGCCTATGTGCTGAAGTTATTGATTGAAGGGACTGCTTAGAACCTCTTTCATGGTTGGAAGAGAGGGCTGAGCCCCTTTCTTTGTGGCGGCCAATGCACCACACATCTGAGCGAGGCGGATGCTTTCATGCAATGATTTCCCCTGGCTTAAGGCAAAGGAAAATCCAGCGACTGCGCTGTCGCCCGCACCGGTGGTGTCAACCGGCGTAATTTGAAAGGCGGGCATGCTCAGGGTTGTCTCACCATGAGTATAGCTTACGCCTTTGGCCCCTCTTGTCAGGATGACAGACTGTTTCACCATCCCTGAGAGTTGATTGAGAAGCATCTTTATGGCGCCTTCTTCAAAGGTATTGAGTCCTGTAAGGGTTCTTGCTTCCGTTTCATTGAGAATCAAGTAATCGATTTTCCTCAAAACCGAGTTGCTTATTGATTGGGCAGGGGCTGGGTTGTAGATGATTGTGAGCCCTTTTGCTTGTGCCTTTTCAATGAACTTTTCGTTCACCGACATCGGAATCTCATTTTGCAATACCAGCAGGTCAAAGCTATCCAGAGGCAAATCATCCAAAGCGCCATCAAAGGCCATATTGGCGCCTGGTGCTACAACAATGGCGTTATCGTGTGCGGTCCTTTGTATGAATGCCTTGCCGCTCAAAACCCCATTAAGTGTTTGAATGAAGGACGTATTGATTCCCTCGTCTTCAAGGGCGTTTTTCAAAGCCTTGCCCTCTTCATCCTTGCCTACAGCGCCTGCCATCGTCACGGTTGCGCCGAGTCTTGCCAGGGCAACCGCCTGATTTGCGCCCTTGCCACCAAAATGGGACTCACTCGAAGACCCAAGCACGGTTTCCCCTTCACTTACGACTGTCTCGACATCAATCACATAATCGGTATTCAAACTGCCCACTACAAGTATATTGGCCATGCAATCACCCCTTTTTAACCATAGTATCATATTTAAAAGTGATTTAATATTGAATAATCACTTGTAAGAATTCAAAAATATCCTATAATAAATATGGAATTACTTATGATGAACGTTATTTCGAGGAGGGATTCCATGGCCCATACCCATTCCCATTCTGATAAAGATAGTGAAAGCAATATAAAAAGCGCCTTTTTCATAAACTTCATATTCACAATCATAGAACTCTTTGGAGGCCTTTATACAAACTCCATGGCTATTTTATCCGATGCCGTCCATGATTTGGGCGATACGATTTCTCTAGGCATGTCCGCCTTTTTTGAGAAGTTTTCCAAGAAAAAGGCCGATGATGTCTACACGTTTGGGTATGATCGCTTTTCACTTCTCGGTGCGGTTATAAGCAGTTTTGTCCTTTTTGGGGCTTCAATCTTTGTGTTGACACAAGCGATTCCACGACTTTTGAGTCCTGAACCCGTGGATGCTCAGGGCATGATTGTCTTTGCGACCTTTGGCGTTCTCTTCAACGGATTCGCCGTACTCAAGGTCGTCAAGGGAAAAAGCCTGCATGAAAAAACCATCACCTGGCATTTGATGGAGGATTTTCTGGGTTGGATTGCGGTACTTATTACGAGTGTTGTCTTGCTTTTTGTCGATTGGTTTTTTCTCGACCCGCTGCTTTCGATACTCATTACGACCTACATCGTTTTGCATGTACTCAAGAATCTCAAACAGATTTTCAATGTGTTGCTTCAAAAGGCCCCATCCAATCTGAAAATACAGGATTTGAAAAAAAGAATCGAACAATTCGAGGGCATCATCGATGTGCACCATGTGCATTTTTGGTCACTGGACGGACAGATTCCGATGCTTTCGATGCATCTGGTCATTGATGAGCATTTGAAACGTTCAGAACTCGATGGATTGAAAGAACTGATTAGACACTTGCTTTCCAAGCGGGGTATAGACCACGTCACGATTGAAACGGAGCTCCCTCAAAATGCCTGTGGAAATCCGCCCTGTAAATAGCAACAAGCTCAAACGCAGATGACGTTTGAGCTTGTTTTTTTTATTTGAATAGGGTTTTCAAGTCTGTGATGGATTCAATGGAGTAATCCGCATCGTTAAGCTCACCAGGTTTTGCAAATCCATAGGTGGCTGCGAGGGTGTAAAGGCCGTTTTCTCTGCCTGCCTCCATATCGTGGTGTCTGTCTCCCACGATGGCCATTGGGCCTTCAAAATCCTTTTTGATCTGGTTGAGCACATCGGCTTTTCTTTCAATGCCTTCATAAGTTTGTGAACAAACCATAGCGTCAAAGTACCTATCAAGCCCAAATTGTTCTGTGTGGGCTTGCATGTAATAGGTTTTGCAGTTGCTGATGAATACCAAAGCATACCCGCGGGCCTTGAGTGTCTCAAGGGTATCGAGTGCGCCCTTGTAAAGAACCGCATTGCCGTTGTCTATACCTTTTTTCATCTCACGACTGATGAGGGTGCTGGCTTCTTTTTTGGCACTTTCACCGATTGAAGATCCAAAACTCGCCCACATCTCCGAGGGGGTTTGACCCATGAAACCTGAAATTTCTTCATCACTCCATGTGCGTTCTTTTGCGCCGTGATGTCTCACAAGTTCTCGGTACGCCTTGCGAAATGCCGGTGCGTAAAGATTCAAGCTGTCGTGGAGTGTGCCGTCATAATCCAAAAAGATGGTTTTTACTTCACTGAGTGTGCTCATTTGAGATTCTTGAAAAGATTTGCCATCTCGATTGCGCTCATTGCGGCATCGTAGCCTTTGTTTCCGGCTTTGGTGCCACTTCTTTCAATGGCTTGTTCAATGGAGTCCGTAGTCAGGATGCCGAAGATGATGGGCGTACCGCTTTTTAGCGACACATTCGCGACCCCTTTGGTGACTTCATTGGCGACCATGTCGAAGTGCGGTGTTGAGCCGCGAATAACCGCACCCAGTGTGATAATGGCGTCATAACGGTTCAATTGCGCGGTTCTTTGCGCAACCAGAGGGATTTCAAAAGCGCCTGGCACCCAGATGGTGTCGATGGCGTCTTCATTGACGCCGTGTCTTCTCAGTCCATCCAGTGCACCGTCTTTGAGTTTGGATCCGATGAATTCGTTGAATCGTCCGATGATGATGGCGACCTTTAAGCCTTCTCCTTGAAACTTTCCTTCAAATGTTGTCATGTTATTCCTCCTCGAATTTGAGCATATGGCCCATTTTTTCTTTTTTTGTTTTCATATAATATTCATTGCGTTCATTGTGGTTCATTTGAATCGGGACGCGTTTGATGATTTCAAGTCCGTGCCCTTTGAGTCCACTCAGTTTGAGAGGATTGTTGGTCATGAGCTTGATTTTTCTGACGCCGAGAGTTCTCAATATCTGAGCCCCGATGCCATAATCCCTGAGGTCTTCAGGGAAACCGAGTGCCAGATTCGCCTCCACAGTGTCCATACCCTGGTCCTGGAGGTTGTAGGCACGAATTTTGTTGATGAGTCCGATGCCTCTACCTTCCTGGCGCATGTACAAGATGATGCCCTTGCCTTCATCGTCGATCTTTTTCATCGCCGAGTGAAGCTGCTCCCCGCAATCACAGCGTTTTGAAGCGAATGCGTCGCCTGTCAAACATTCCGAATGCACGCGGACGAGCACTTCGTCTTCTTCTGTGATGTCGCCTTTGACAAGGGCGACATGGTGTTCGCCATTCAAGGTATTCTCGAAGCCGACCATTTCAAAATAGCCATAATCGGTGGGCAGTTTGGAACTGGCGGCTTTCAGGATATGGCTGGCCTCTTTTTGTCGACGGTACTCTATCAAGTCCGCGATGGAAATCATTTTGAGATCATGCTTTTCAGAATAGGTTTTCAAATCGTCAAAGCGTGCCATGGTCCCGTCATCGTTCATGATTTCACAGATAACGCCAGCGGGTTTCAATCCGGCGAGTTTAGCGAGGTCGACAGCCGCTTCGGTGTGGCCGGCTCTTTTGAGCACGCCTCCGTCTTTTGCGATGAGGGGGAATACGTGGCCGGGTTTTTTAAAGTCTGCGGGGACTGAAGCATCGTCGATGGCTTTTCTGATAGTCAAGGCGCGTTCGTAGGCACTGATGCCCGTAGTGGTTTCCAGGGCGTCTATTGATGTCGTGAAAGCCGTCTTGTAGGTGTCGGTGTTTTCCTTGACCATGACGTCAAGTCCGATGGATGTCAAATCGGGTTGTGTCATGGGCATGCATATGAGTCCGCGTCCGTATTTTGCCATGAAATTGATGCTTTTCTGGTCGGCTTTTTCCGCGGCCATGATCAAGTCGCCTTCATTTTCTCGGTCTTCGTCATCAACCACGACGACCATTTCACCTTTTTTTATAGCCTCCAGGGCTTCTTCTATCGTGTTTAGTGCCATAATGTGGCCTCCTTATATATAGCCGTTTTCTTTTAGAAAATCTTCGTTGAGGGTAGGTTTCTCCTTATGAGGTTTCAAGAGCTTTTCCACGTATTTCGCAATCATGTCGACTTCCAGGTTGACCTTGGAACCCGGGACAAGGTCACCGAGGTTTGTCTCTCTTTTGGTTTCGGGAATGACTGAGATGCTGAAGGTGCTGCTTGTGACCCCTACAACAGTCAAACTCACTCCGTTGATGCCTATCGAGCCTTTTTGAGTGATGTAGCGGGTGATTGAGGGGGTGGTCTCAAAGGTCATGACCGTCGCTATTCCTTCGTTTTTGGAAGTCGTTAGTGTTCCAATCCCATCCACATGCCCACTCATCATGTGTCCGCCCAGGCGGTCACTGGCTCTCAGGGCTCGCTCAAGGTTGAGAGAAGCGTTCTTTTTGAGGTCTGAGAGGGTGCTTCTATTCAGTGTTTCATACATGACATCGACTGTGAAGGTGGAATGTGTCATGTCTGTGACTGTAAGGCATACGCCGTTGGTCGCAATGGAGTCCCCTATTTTCGTTTCACTTAGAACTTTTTGCGCTTCAATGGTGAGTTGTGCGGATTTCTTAGCCTGTTTTATGGATTTGAGCGATCCTTTTTCTTCTATGATGCCTGTAAACATGTTTAGCCTCCTACACTGTAGACAACGAGTATGTCTTCGTCATACAGGGTGATTGATTCGCGTTTCAGCGAAACACTTTCCTTGATGGTGTCAAAGCCTTCGCCTCCTACAGGGCTGAGAGCGGCCTTCCCACCAATGATTTTTGGGGCGATGAAAGCGTAGTATCGGTTGACAATGCCGGCTTTGAAGGCACTGTCATTCACGGTGCTTCCACCTTCTATGAGTAGGCTGTCTATTTCTCTTTCTCCCAGTCTGTCCATAAGGAAGTTCAAGTCAACGCCGTGAGAGGTTTCAGGGACTTTGATGATTTGAGCGCCCGCCTGTTTTAGGGCCCTTAGTCTTTCTTCTGGCGCATGCCTGCTCACGATGATCAGGGGGTGAACAGAACTTTTTAACACATTGGCATCAAGGGGCGTGCGAGCCTTGGTGTCCAAAATAATGGGGATGGGGTTTGACACTTTGTCTTTGTCGAGGCGCACATTCAAGCGTGGGTCATCCTTGATGAGGGTGTTGATCCCTACTAGAATGCCAGAAACTCTGTTTCTTAAAGTGTGTACGAACTTTCGTGATTTTTCGTTTGAAATCCATTTTGAATCAAATGTGTGCGTTGCGATTTTGCCGTCGGCACTCATGGCGGTTTTCACAATCACGAAAGGGCGCTTTTTTTCAATATAGTGGAAGAATATTTCATTCAGGGCTCTGTTTTCTTCATCCATCAAGCCACTTTCCACTTCAATGCCGGCGTCCTTGAGCATTTGAATGCCGTTGCCACCGACGAGGGGGTTGGGATCTTTTGAAGCGATGACTACGCGTTTGAATCCGCCTTTTACAAGCGCCAGTGCACACGGGGGTGTCTTTCCGTAGTGACTGCAGGGTTCAAGCGTGACATACATGGTCGCCCCTTCAATGCTTTCACAGGCACTGTTGATGGCGTTGATTTCTGCGTGAGGCTCACCATATTGCTCGTGGTAGCCTTCGCCGATAATGCGTCCGTTTTTGACGATGACGGCCCCGACGAGGGGATTGGGTTTTGCGAACCCTTCACCTTTTTTGGCCAGTGTCAGTGCGCGTGTCATGTACTCTTTATCCATGATGGCCTCCTTGGAATAAAAAAATGCCCTGAAAATCAGGGCATGTAAAAACGGAAGACACAAAAATGTCTATCTTCTTCCATCCAGACTGTACTGTCGGTATGGGAATTGCACCCATTCAGCCTAAGCTCGCGGACTTTACCGCCGGTCGGGAATTGCACCCTGCCCTGAAGATATTACAGTTGTATTATAGAATTCTTGAAGTTTAAAGTCAATAATTATGATAAATATAATCCATGTTAGCGTTTTAGGCACCCAAGTCTCCTTGATCAACCCATTTAGTGAAACCCAATTTGTAAAAGACAGTGTATGGTTTTTGATTAAGACGGGTGTAAGGTATAATTAAACCACCTATTTATATAAAATACAATTAATGAGGTGCACATAGATGAAAAAAGCTTTACTTAACCTATGGGGGGACGTCGTTGAGACAAAAGCCCTTGTTTTTTCCATACTGATAATCTTGACCCTAACGATGGGGGCGCATTTACTTGCGCCCAGTGACAACGACACCCTTGGCCTCTTCTTTGGCATTGGTGGGGCGATGGTGGGGTTCGTGTTAAGCGCCATGCTTTTCAAACCCCAGAGAATCATCCGTGAACAGGAGCGTGATTAGATGGACGCTTCACTGATTCTATGGATGATAGGGGCTGCGACGCTTGCGGTTGGAATCTATACATTCATTGGCTTTATACCAGGCACGGATGAAACCAGCGTACTGCTTCCCATTACGCTTGCTGTCGTGCTAGCCGGTGTGCAACCAATCGTGGTGCTCACCTTTTTCATCGCGTCCATTGTGACGCTCAATCTAACCAATATCATGCCGACGGCGATTGTCAATCTACCTGGGGGTGTGATGTCTTCTGCAATGATTGAACACAGTCTGTTCATTAAAAAATCAGGCAAAACCGCTGAAGTCATTAAAAAGATGGTTGCGGCGAGTGCGCTCGGTGTTTTCATTAGCATCCCACTTTCACTTTTTCTCGCCTTATTTTTAACCCCTTTTGCGGAGAGCATTGTACCATATGCTCCATATCTCTTTATTGGTGGTGCCGTCTTTTTGAGTCTGATTTCCAAGGCAAAGGTTTTGTCACTCATGGCCATTGTGCCACTTGGAATTCTTTTCATGAGCCTCAGACACCTTTACTGGGGCACTGGGGTGGTTGAAGAAGGTACGACCATTACGGTTTCATTCTTTTTGGGAATCACTGTGGGTCCGCTCCTTGTGTCCCTTTTCCGACTACTGAACCCCAAAACCTATGAAGCGAGCATCATTGAAAACAAAAGTACGATAACCATTCCCAAAAAAGATCCAGACACGTCCAACAACCCCTTTAAACTTCTAAGCAAGGAAGAACGCTCACACGCTTCGCTTGGTGCGCTCATAGTGAACTTCTTCTTTGTGCTTTCACCTGTAGGGCTTACGATATTGATAGGCGAAAGCTTCAATAAACGGTTCAAAGATCCTCTCAAAAAAGCCACGATGTCTGTGACAACGATGAGCGCGGTTGTACAGGCGACCTATCTTTCAGGCATCATCATTCCTCTGCTTGCGCTAGGAATTCCACTTTCCCCTGTAGCAATTGGTCCGGGGAATGCACTTTTCAGAGCAGACCCGGTCTTTACCCTTGATAACAACCTTCACCATTTGCTTGGCTTCTCGGAATTCACCCTAGCGGTGGTCCTTGGGGCCTTGATTGCACTCGCGTTGAGTTATACTCTGATAGCCAGATATGCTTTGAGCATTACAAAAGCGGTGATGCATTACATCCCACATGAGGCGGTGCTTGCACTTTTCATTGCGTTTATCGTGTTGCTTGCTTATATGGACGCCGGACTCATCAACATATTCGGCGTGATGCTGATTGGCCTTATCAGCGGAACCTTGAACCGAATGGGCGTCAATTACGGCATTCAGTTCATGAGTCTTTATGCGGCTCCTCAGGTAGTGGCCATTTTAATAGGAGGCTTTTAGATGACGGGTTCAGCACATGGAAAAATCCTCTTGCTTGGTGAACACAGTGTGGTGTACGGCCATAAGGCCATTTCCCTTCCAATCAGTGCCCTCAATACGACGTGCACACTAAAAGAAAGCGATGAGAATACCTTTGACAGTGCTCTTTACACCGGGCACTTAAACGCACTGCCTGAAGCCTTGCACCCTTTCAAGAGACTCATTGAAGCTTTGCAAAACCATTACCAGAGTGGGGCCTTTATTCACACCCTGATTTCAACCATGCCTATCGGTGCGGGGTTTGGCTCCTCTGCGGCCGCTGCAACGGCCATTGTACGGGCCTATGACGCTACCCTTGGTCTGAATTTGTCAAAAGAGACCCTGTTTGACTGGGTTCAGTCTTTTGAAACAATGGTGCATGAATTGCCCAGTGGCATTGATGCCCTCACAGTGATACATGACCAGGGGTTTGTCTTTTCAAAATCTCACAAAACCCCCCTGAACCTGACACTTGGGGCCTACCTGGTAATCGCTGATACGAAAACGCGGACGCCTACAAAAACAAGTGTGGCGCATGTGGCTCGGCATAAAACTACCCCGCAATTCAAAACCGCCCTGAGTGCACTGGGTGGCATCGCCATAAAAGGTGAAACAGCCATCGCACAAAAAGACCTGGAGTCGCTTGGTAGTCTGATGAATCAGTCGATGACGTGGCTCCGTGAAATGGCACTTTCGACTCCGAGTATTGAAAAACTCATAGCGACTGCGAATGCGCACGGTTCCATTGGGACAAAACTCACAGGTGGTGGCTTGGGAGGGTGCATCATTGCCCTTTGTGAAACACGCAAAGACGCTCAAAATATTGAGCGGGCTTTGAAAGACTTACATGGTGCCCCGACCTGGATTGCCAAAATATGAAGGATTGATAGTATGAAAGTCACCGCAAAAGCCCATCCCAATATCGCTTTGATCAAATACTTCGGTAAAAAGGATGAGAAGGAAGTCTTGCCTTACAATGATTCAATTTCGATAACCTGGGATACGTTTGAAACACGGACGACCCTTGAAACGGCCAAAGCCTTCAATGTTTTCTTGAACGGACACGTCGCTTCTATTGAAGACCGGGAAAAAATCAAAACGTTTCTCACTTATTTCACCAATGATGTATCTCATACGGTCGTGAGTTCCAAAAACAATTTTCCTACCGCAGCCGGACTCGCTTCCAGTGCGTCTGCGTTTGCGGCTTTAAGTGTTGCCGCAAACCGTTATTTCAACTGCAACTTTTCTGAAAAAAACCTTGAAGCCATTACCAGAAAAGGCTCGGGATCCGCAATCAGAAGTCTTTATGGCGGTGTCAACCGCTTCAACCGTAACGGATATGTGACACGCATTGACGCGTCTTTAGAAGAATACCGTTTGCTGGTCGTACTGATCAGTGATCATGCAAAGGCGGTTTCGAGTCGAAAAGCCATGAAACACGTAGTGGAAACCTCACCCCTTCATAAAGCCTTCATTGACACCGCCAATGAAGACAGTGACGCACTTGAAAAAGCGCTTTTGTCCAAAGACTTTCACACAGTCGGACGACTGAGTGAAAAAAGTGCCTTGAGCCTTCATGGTTCAATGCTTGCGGCGAACCCGCCCATTCACTATCTAAGTGACGCCGCCTTCAGAGTCATGGACGAAATCGTGAAACTGAGACGTGAAAACCGTGAAGTGTATTTCACCATGGACGCAGGACCCAACATCAAGGTGCTTACCACGAAAAAAGACGTTAGGCTTGTGGCCAACCATTTGAAAGCCCAGGGGTTCAATGTGTTGCCGGCATTGAAACCATCGAAAGAAGGGGCCCACATTCTATGAAATTGAAAGTCCCTGGAAAACTCTATATCAGTGGTGAATACGGTGTGCTTCACCACGGCCATGCCTTGCTTGCGCCTGTAAGACCTGCCATGTCTTTTGAAATTCATCCGCATACGCGGGACATACTGGCCTCGAAATTGATGGGCGCATGCTCCATTGACTCTGGAATGACTCCTCCAAAAGCCTGGAAGGCCTACCAAAAGGCTATTGAGTATTTGAAAGTCTTGAAGGTTCCGAAGAAAAACTTTCTTTTGAACATACAAAGCGAATTGAATGACGGTGCGATGAAACTCGGTCTTGGTTCAAGTGGCGCGTTGAGTGTGGGAATCATTGAATCCATTCTTTTGTTCCATGGGATTGCGCCCAGTAGGATGACCCTCTTCAAACTGAGCGTCCTCTCGGAGTTCGACGGGCAAAGCCTTACGTCCTTTGGTGATCTGAGCGTCCATGCATTCAGACACTGGGTGCTTTATCGTAAATTTGACGCAAGGTGGCTTCGCAGTCATTTAGAGGATCCGCTTGAGCTATTGCTCAAGCGTCCCTGGAAAGGCCTTAAGATTGTGGCCTTTGACCGTCCGCGACTTTTTGGGTTTGCTGTGAATGCCGGACACGCTTCTTCTTCAGCTGAGCGTGTAAGAGAATACAGGGAATGGGTGCCACCGAAGGCCAAAGAAACATTCACGCGAACCATGAATGCTTTTACCCTGTCACTCTTTCATTCGCTTCAAAAGACCCCTGATTTAGCGATTATTCGTGCTATTCAAAACACCATCAACCAGTTTTCACATACCCATTCCTTGTCAATACAGACAAAACCGCTTGAACGAATCATTGACCAATTTGAATATGCCCTAGGCGTTCCCAAGATATCAGGAGCCGGGGGCGGCGACAATGTAATCGGATTTTTTGAATCATCTGAGTCATGCAGAAATGCCAAGCAACAGTTTATTGATAAAAACTACCGGATTATTGAGATTGGAGGTGGAATCCATGAATAGAAAAGATGATCATATTAAAGGTGCTTTGAATCAATCGTTCAAGGTTAACACGTTTGACGAAGTTCGGTTCCTGCATGAGCCTTTAAGTGCAACGGCACTCAATGATGTTGATACATCAGTGACGTGTTTCAACCAGGCATTTTCGATGCCTATTTACATCAATGCCATGACAGGCGGCAGCATACAGGGATTTGAAGTCAACAAGAGACTTGCCATGCTCGCCAAGCATTTCAACCTTCCCTTAGCACTTGGTTCAATCAAGGCCGGTCTACACAGTCAACGTTGGGCTGAAAGCTTCAAGATTGCTAGAGAAATCTACCCCGAGGGCTTCATCATGGCCAATATGGGCGGTGAAAACGACCTGTATACCGCAAGACGGGCAGTAGAGCTCATTGATGCATCCTTGCTGCAGATTCATTTGAATCCCGTTCAGGAACTCATCATGCCTGAAGGCGACCGTGATTTTAACAAGATTTCTGAAAACATCCAACAGATCGGAGCCTCTCTTGATGTTCCCGTGGTGGTAAAGGAAGTCGGATTCGGTATGACACGTGAGACGCTTGAAAAGCTCAAGGGCCTTGGCATCACACATGTGGACCTATCCGGACGTGGTGGTACGAATTTTGCGAGCATTGAGAACATGAGACGCACACAGCCTATTGATTACCTTGATGATTGGGGGCAGTCAACGGTTGAGAGTCTGCTTGAAGCCTCAAACGTCGAAGGACTCACAATCATGGCAAGTGGAGGCGTGCGCCATCCTCTTGATGTGATCAAGGCGTTGCGCCTGGGCGCTTCCATGGTTGGGATGTCAGGGTATTTTTTGAAGCTGGTTCACCATTATACACATGAAGAGGCCATTACGCAGTTCAATGCCTTTATCACCGATATGAAAAGACTCATGGCATTGTTAGGAGCAAACACGGTTGATTCACTGAGAACCAAACCGATTGTTTTGTCTCAAAACCTTGTCAATTACGTTCAATTCAGGAACTTGAAAGGGATTCTATGAATCCCTTTTTTATAGGCCATTTGTCCATAAAAAAAAGCCATGAAATCATGGCTTTGATGTTAGTTTTGTTGTTGAAGGGCCTGTGAGGCGACGCCTCTTTTTTCTGTAAATACGGGTTTTTGGGTTTCCACTCTTGATTCACCCGCGTGTTCAATGGTGAATTTGAAAATAGCAGGTCCGGTAAGTTCAAAGATGAGAATACCGGCAAGTACCACAGTTTGCACCAATTGGCCTTCTGGTCCTGGAAATGCGGCAACCACTGCCACTATCATACCGATTGCGACCCCACTTTGAGGAAGCAGGCAAAGGCCTACGTTGTTGCGAACTTTCTTGGATGCATGAGACATGCGTGCGCCGATGTATGAACCACCAATTTTACCTACTGCTCTGAGCACGATGTAAATAACCGCTACAAGTCCGGCATTCATGAGCACTTCCAAGGACAATTCTATACCGGCAATGGTAAAGAACAAGATGATGAGCGGTCCAGCAAAGTTGCTGAGGGCAGACCCTTGAATCTTGAAGGTTTCCTTGGGGATCATGTTTGTGAAGGTCATGCCAATGGCCATGGGAACCAAAATCATTGAAAGATGGAAGGTATGGGCAATCCACACTGATGCCATGATGAATGATAAAGACAACGTCAAATATGCCACGTATTTATCCTGTTTGTCAAAGTGCTTGATAAGGTATTTACTGGCTAGGCCGAGAATCCCACCAAATCCAACACCGACTCCTATCGACAATACGACTTCTTCAATGGATACGATGAGCGAGGCACCCAGTGACAAGTCACCGCCATTGACAAGTCCAATGGCCACACTTGATAGCAACGCAAAGATGATGACACCGAAGATATCGTCAATCCCTACAATCGGAATGACCGTATCGATGATTTCGCCTTTGGCCTTGAGTTTCTTGATCATGACCATGACGGGTGCAGGGGCTGTTGCGACTGCGATACCACCAAGGACAAGGGCCAACCATAAACGTCCATCAAATAACATTACACCACCTGCGACCAATACAGCGGTCAATACCGTTTGAACGGTCGTGATGGTCAATATCATCTTGCCACTTTTCTTGAGTTTCGGAAGCCAAAGCTCCGTCCCTATCTGATAGGCGATGATACCCAGTACGACATTTGAAATTATATGAAACTTGCTAATGGCTTCTTCGCCAATGACCCCTAGTACGCTTGGGCCTAAAATAACACCGACTACCAGGTAGCCCGTGATTTCTGGAATTCTGAATCTTTCTGCCAGTTTACCGAAGAGATAGCCTACTGATAAGACAATCGCCAGGTACAGCAACAATTCAAATACATCCATATATTACATCTCCTTATTTACTCCATTACGCATTCTACGCCTGTCATACAAGATAGTCAAGGAAGAATAAGGGTAAAACGTTTTCACGCCTTTGATAAGCTGTTAATGAGCATTATAAGTATTTTGAATATGTATCAGACAATGGTGCGATATTTTGTGGCTTCAACCAAATATTTCGCAATAACAACGTTTACATATCAGTGTTCATTCATATAAAAAAAGTCGCAAATCAATGCGACTTTCTGTTTATCAATTTTTCTCTGCAAAGCTTTTTCTGGCTTCGACGAGTGCCTGTTCGAATTTTAAGGCCTCGTCTTTATTGAGAATGAGAAACATCTGATATTTTCTTTTGTCTCTATGATCCTTGAATCTCAAAATGTGCTTTTCCATTTTGAACCATCCGTAAATGACTCTGCTTGGCCTGAAATCACGAAGGTCTCCTATATGGAAGTCCTTATTGATCCATTTGCCCTTGAAAAGCATGGTGTCATCCTTGAAACTGACTTCGAGATCGTTCACGAAATAGTAATCCCTCAAAAAATAGAGTGCGATAATGAGGATACCGACCAAATAAACAAACCCGTATTTCACAAACGGTGAATCCACCAGGATGATCCATTCCGTATCTCTGTAGGCGGCATTCATGAATAGCAAGAACCCAACCCCTGCAAAAATCCCGAGTATGAGGAGGCTGATAGTCAATGCACGTTTATCCAAAAAGCGGCTTTTGAACGTCGTTTTCATGGATTCACCTATTCTTTGTTTTTAATGTAGGCGACTTTGTTGTCAATTTTTACACTGAAGTTCTTGTTTTGTTTGAAGAAGGTGAGCGGTTTGATGTTCTTGCCGTAGTTTCTTGGGTGGAAACCCGGGAACTTCTTCTGCAACAAGTCCGCCACTATACTCCAGTAAGCCCATCCGTCATCTTCCTGGTTGGTTTCTATGATGTTTTTGAGTTCTGCTTCGATCCGGCTGATCGGGGTGATGCTGCTTTGAACCTTTTCCTTCTTGGCAGGCGTCTCTTTTTTGGCGCTCGTGCTTTTAGGGGCTTTCTTAGCAGGTTTCTTCTCGGGTTTGCCGTTTTCAGCCTTGTCATCCGCAAGCATTTTATCCAGATACCCAAAGGCTTCACAGGCATTGACAAGTGAAATCGGGGTTTTACTCTCGCCCATACCAAAGACAAACATATTGTCTTCTCTTAAGCGTGTGACCAGTTTTGTAAAATCACTATCTGAAGTCACCAGGCAAAAACTGTTTACCTTTCCCGAATATAAAATGTCCATGGCGTCGATAATCAACGTGAAATCCGAGACATTTTTACCGGAAGTGTAGGCATATTGCTGAACAGGGGTCAAAGCGAATTCATTCATTTTTTCTTTCCATCTTTTGAGATTGTCGGTTGTCCAGTCTCCATAGACACGTCGATAATTGATCTTACCATATTTGTTGGCTTCATCAATGATGTACTCGATGTATTTTGGAGAGATGTTTTCCGCATCAATCAAAAGGGCGATGCTTTTTGAATCGGTCGTTTGCATAATTGAACCTCTTTTTCTTTATTATAGGACTTGAATGATACTGAGAGTGCCAGACGGATTGTTTTCAGCAATTTGCTCAAGGAATCCCATGATGACAGACCAAAGTCCGAACAGCAGGACAATACCCAGAATGACAAATACCAATTGAGCCTTGATGAAATTTCTCAGGGAACGGTTGTACGTTCTATCGAGTAGAATGATGATAATGAGCACGATATTTACTACCGGAATGGCCATTAGAAGCATGAATATGAGCCAGGCTCCTGTAGACATGTGCTTTTCGTGAAACATGCAATCACACCTTTCTCAATTTAAAAATCTTTGGGATTTTTTAAAAACCGGAGCATAGTCGATATTTTTCATGGGAACGTCGTAATACCGGTTGACATAAAACACGTCAATCAGGGTGGTGTTGATGATTGCGCTTTTTGTAAGTGTGCCGTCCTTGTGGATTTTCAAAGTGATTTCACCCATTCTGTTGACCCACCTTGATTCGCTTTCCAAACTCAACTCAACGTCTTGGTATTTTGCAAAATCCTTGAGCATATTCAAAAGGCCGTCATCAATTTGATGAAATTCTACGCCGAGGGCAAGGGTTGTTTGAACGTCTTGTTTGAAATCATCCGCAAACATGTCCTTGAAAGCCCGTATGTCACTCACATCAATCCCTGTGGCGGTGAGTTCGTGCATGAGCACATCGGAAATCTGTTTGGATGGGGCGCAAACCATCGTCAGATAAGGGAAAAAGATGCCAATCCCACCCATGAACATGAGGTTGTAGAATTCATCTTCATCAAGTGTGTAAAGGGTGGCTTCTTCCATATTGGTCACAACCCTTACAATGCTGATGACGTTTTCCATTTCCAAATGGCTTTGACGCTGCATTTCATCATAATCCTGAAGCGTCAATCCGAAACAGTCCCTGGCTTTGAAATCTATGATTTCCGATAAATCGATGGTGAACTCCGCATCTCTTAAAAGCAACTGATGAGCCGGGGGATAGCCAAGACTCGTATCAAGGGTCAAATCCCCACCGAGGTCTTTGAGGGCATAAAGGGTATCCGCTTTCAAGGCATGTCTCAAAGCGATGTGCATCGACGTCAACCCAAAGCGGTTCTGTTGGTTCAAATCCCATCCGTGATCAATGAGAAAGGCGATGGTTTTCACCACATCATCAAGTTTTTCCAGTTTAACGATTTTCGAGAAAAAATCCGTATCCATGTAGTCTTCCAGTGTAGCAATGTCTTCAATCAAGTCAAGGAGTTCAGGATGCGCTGTGACAAGTTCGTACACAACGTCATAATCAAAGAGCCAGTCATCTCCGTGAACACTCTTGAGGTATTCAAGACATTCCCTGTCTTCAAGTGCCTTTAGAAACAGCCACTTCACAAAATCTTCAGAAAGACCATACCTTGAATACAGTTGCTTGAAATCATCACTGTCCTTGTAAGTGATGATGTATTCATACATTCTGAAGAGGTGCTCATCGCTGAAGGTGAATCGGTCAAGGGCGGAAATGAGAAACTGCTCACGCGAAAACACGAGAATGATTTCAAGCAGGGTCATATCCAGGGTGTTGGTGAAGTTGGTATAATCATAGTGTTCAATAAGGTAATCAAAAACATTTTCACTGTCATAGGCAATCGCCAGTTCTATCGGGTCGAAAAGCGTTTCAGACGCATCATCAAAACTATTATATAGCTTGATGAATTGGTTGAGATCATGATTTCTTATCGCCTTTGCCCAATCGATCCAATCGAGTAATTCGTCAGAATATATAAAATCAATGTAGGAATCATGCATGGGTTGACACCACTTTCAAATCAATTTAAGAGCCGCTAGCGTCTTTTTTGTCCGGTGTTGTTTTGTTCACTCATGATGGCTTCAAGCGCCTGTCCGAGAGCCTGGGATTGATTCAAATCCTTCATCATGCCACTGACATTCTGTGTCGTGTGGATGTTTGCATCATCAAATACATACACATCCGTGTGCTTGTAATGGTTTGTATAATCAAGCTTGAACACAAGCCCCTTCATCAGAACCTTACCAAGTGTCTTAAGCCCCATACTGACATAATAGATGAGTATGAAGGGGGAGAAGACAAAGAATATGAGCACTGCAAGCACTGTGAGGAGTTTTTTCTTGCCTTCACTTAAAAGTATGCGCTTTTTAAAAAGCGAGGATTGAATCCTGATGAAAAGCTTGAAAAACGTTGAAAAAATGCGTTCTATGAAGTAAAAAACGGAGGTAAGTATGAAGAGCACCATGTTTGCCATCAATACAAAAGGCAAAAGGACTCCCTTTAAAAGCCGTTCTTTATCCGTGTAATCCTTGAAATCCAATAAAAGCTTGAAACTGCGCCATCCGTTGGCATAAACTTCTTTCATGATCATCGTCCTTTCACACAGTCAATTCTACCACAAAGCCCAATAAAAAACTACCCTGCGCAAGATTCTGCACAAGGTAGAAAAGGAAAGTTGCATTTATTTGGATTCTTTTTTGAAACACATGAACCAATCGAGACAATACATGCCTTCGACGCCTTCGTCTTTTCTTTCTTTGGCTACATCCATGGTATCCGCTGGTGGGACGATGGTGTCGTCACCAGGTCTCCAGTCAGCCGGGGTCGCTACCCCGTCACTGTCGGTTTTTTGAAGGGCTTGGATGACACGTTTGAGTTCATCGAAATTACGACCTGTAGACAGTGGGTAATAAAGAATCGTACGGATCTTGCCTTCAGGGTCAATCACGAATACCGCTCTTACGGCTTGGGTGTTCGATTGATTGGGTTGAATCATTCCGAATTTGTTGGCGACATCCATCGTGATGTCTTCAATAAGTGGGAAAGTGACATCAAGATTCTTCATGCCGTTGAATTCAATTTTTTCACGGATGGTTCTGAGCCAGGCAATGTGTGAATGAAGCGAATCAACTGAAAGGCCAATCAATTCGGTATTCAATGCCTTGAATTCATCCTGCATTTTTGCGAATGTCATGAATTCCGTCGTGCACACCGGTGTGAAGTCTGCGGGATGGGAGAACAAAATAACCCATTTCCCTTCGTAATCTTCAGGAAAAGTGATTTTCCCTTGAGTTGTGATGGCTTCAAAATGGGGTGCCTTGTCGCCAATAAGTGGCATTCTTGGTGTTTGTGGTGCGTTTTCGTTTAGTTCGTCCATTGATGAATCCTCCTTGAAATTTGGTGTTTTATTTCAAACCTAAGCGGTTTGTTGACAGTCGGGACATAAGCCGTAATAGACAAGCTTCGCTTCTTCTACTCTAAAGCCATTGAGTTTGTCTTGTGGAATGTTGGAAGGGTGGACATCCTCAAGATCATAAACTGCTTTGCATTTACGGCATTTGAAGTGTGCGTGTGGATGATCGGGAATATCGTAGCGTTGTTGTTCTTCTTCAACATCGAGAGTGGTCACAAGCTGCTTTTGTACGAGCAGATGCAATGTGTTGTATACGGTTGTTCTTGAAAGTGTCGGAATCGTCGGGGAAAGGGCTCTATGTATATCTTCGGCACTGGGATGTACTCTATGTGACTTGAGATACTCATAGATACTGACCCTGGTAAATGAAGGCCGTATATCGTACTCGCGTAGTAACTGAGTGGTTTCCATAGTTTAACCTCCTGTTTTGTTTTCATTATTGTAACGATTACATTATTCATTATACGTGCTCACTGATGGTTTGTCAATGTGATTGGTTTTTAAAACAAGAATTTTTGAGGTATAATACTTGTGAGTCGATTTACACCTATCAAAGGAGGAAACCATGAATATTCTGCACGAAGAAAATCGTTTCACAATAAGAAACAGCCACAATGAAGTTATCGCTTATCTGAGCTATTCATTTGAAACTGATACTGTATTGATTGCCAACTCCACATTTGTCGACCCTTCACTTAGAGGGAAGGGCGTTGCTCGCCAATTGCTTGACAGATTTGCGCATTATGCAAGAGCCCATCACTATAAGATTCGTCCGCTTTGTTCGTATGTTGTTGACAAATTCAACAATGAACATACTTATGATGACTTGAAGGTAGAGGTTTGATTTTGGGTATATAAAAACTGGATTCAAATTGAATCCAGTTTTTTTTAGAGCTATTTTGCCAATGCGTCTACCACATTGTCATGGTTTAGAATTCCGCGTAAGCGGCCCTTGCCGTCCACAACCGGTAAGTCGAAGGTTGCTGCACTGAGTTTACCCCAGGCGTCTTGCAAGTAGTCGTTACGGTATATCTGAGTCTTATCGTTTTCAACGAGGTTGTCAATCGTTTTGGCTTTGGATTTTTTGAGTTTTTCCAAAGTGATGAAGCCTTTGAAATAGCGTTTGTCATCAGTGACATAGATGAATTGCATGTCTTTTTCCTTGAGTGTTTCGAGGATGGTCTCCCTACTGTCACCAAGTTTTGCGACGGCGGTAGGTTTACGCATGATATTGCGTACTTTGAGGATACGGGTCTTGTCTACGTCAGCGATGAAATCCTTGACGTACTGATTCGCCGGATTTTTGAAAAATTCTTCAGGCGTCCCGAGTTGAACGAGTTCCGCGTCTTTTAAAAGCGCGATGCGGTCTCCCATTCTGAACGCTTCATTCATATCATGGGTAATGAAGATGATGGTTCTGTCCATTTCGTCTTCAAGTTTTAATAGTTCATTCTGCATTTCTCGTCGTATAAGAGGGTCGAGGGCACTGTAAGGTTCATCCATCAACAGCAATTCAGGATCATTGGTGAGGGCACGTGCCAGTCCCACACGCTGTCTCATACCACCCGAGAGCTGGTTGGGCATGTGGTGCTCCCATCCATCGAGTCCCACGAGTTTAATGGCGTCCATGGAACGCTCCTGGCGTTCCTCCTTGTCCACTTTCTGTACTTCAAGTGGGTATTCAACGTTTCCAAGTACCGTTCTGTGACTAAGCAGGCCGAAATGCTGGAAAACCATGGACACATCATTTCTTCTGTATTCACGGAGTTCATCTTTGGACATCTCAGTCAAGGACCGTCCACCTACTTCAATGGTGCCGGTTGCGGGTCTGTTAAGTAGGTTCAATGTTCTTATGAATGACGATTTTCCACTTCCCGAAAGGCCTACGATGACGAACAATTCGCCTTCTTCAATTTCAAAATCGACATTCTTAACTGCCACAGTCGCACCGGTTTTCTTTCTTACATCAAGTGGTGAATGACTATCAAGAAGTTCCAAAGCTTCCTTTTTCTGTTTCTCCTTACCGAATATAACACTTAGATTCTTGATGCTTACGGCTTGTGCCATTAGGCATCCTCTCCTTCCTGAGCGGTCATGTCGAGTTTGTTGGCAATACCTTGCAACAGTCTATCAAGAATAATCGCAAGAAAGACTATGGCGAATCCGGCTGCGAAGCCTGTACCAACGTCGAGTTGCTGAATGGCTCGGAGTACATCGTTCCCTACACCACGCGCACCGATCATGGATGCGATAACCACCATGGCAACGGCCATCATTGTGGTCTGGTTAACCCCGGCCGCAATGGTCGAGAGGGCTTGAGGGATTTGTATTTTGAAAAGCATTTGCATGGATGTGGAACCGAATGAAGTACCGGCTTCAACCACTTGTTCATCCACGTTTCTTATCCCGAGATAAGTCAAGCGAATGAGAGGTGGGACTGCGTAGATGGTTGTCGCTACAACAGCCGGTACGCGTCCGAAGGTGTTAAAAAGCATAAGTGCCGGAATGAGATAAACGAATGATGGCAAGGTCTGCATCATATCGAGAATCGGTTTCAGTATCATTTCGAATTTTTCCGATTTGGCCATGAATATTCCAAGTGGCAATCCGACGACGAAACTGATCATGACACTGACCAGGATGATGGTCAAGGTATACATGGTGCCTTCCCAATACCCAAGCAAGCCGATGGCAAAAACCAAGGTACCAAGGCCTACGCCGGTCGGCCATTTGTAAAGGCGCCACCCTGCAATGCCTACCACGAGTATGTATACCCACCATGGGATAATTTGCAAAGTCCATTGCACGTTGTCTAAAACAAATGTGAAAAATACGACAAAAGCATCCAAAAGTCCACGGAAAGTTTCACCAATCCAGTCAACGACGCGGTCAATCGGACCTGTGACATCGATTGTGAAGTTTTCAGGATATTCCAGTAAAGCATTCATGATCCTAAACATAAACATTACTCCTCTTTTATAAGTATCAATAATTTTTAGCATTCATAAGTACATTATAATGCACTTTTTAAGAAAAACAGCATGAAATATCAATATTTTTCTTAAAAAGTGCAGGTGGTTTTTACACCACCTGCAAAACCTTTAGTTTGAATTACTCGTTTGCAAGTGCATCAAGCACTTTGTCTGCGATGTCTTGTGGGACCCATTCAGTCCAGACATCTTCATATTCGTTCAGGAACCAGATTGCGGCATCACGGTTCTCGATGCCTTCACCTTGTGCATAGTTGATCATGTCTGAGGTGATGGTGGTGCTGGTTGAATAGTTTGAAAGGAAACTGTGAATTTCAGGGTAATCATCTTGGAAACCATCGGTGACTACAACCGTTACATCGCCCGCAGGAAGATCGCCGACTGCGCGTGTTTCATGGTCATCAGCTACGTAATCGAGTTCATCTTCAAGATAGACAAGCTCCATCACCGCATGGGGCCATGTTGGTGCCCAGTGATAGCCTACCCATGGTTCTTGTTCGTCATAGGCCTGTTGAAGTCTTTGATTCAATACGGCTGTTGAGCCCATAGGATAGAATTCAAAGTTTTCAACCAATTCCGGATAGTCTTCCTCGTTTGAGAACTTGGTGTTTAGGAATGCTGTGGCGGCCCATCCTTCAGGTCCACCAAAAACCAAACCTTTATCCCCGGTTGCTTCAGGATGTTGGAAAAGATCTGCATGCTCATTCAAGTCCTGAATGGTATGTATGTCATATTCCTCTTGTAAGTATTTGGGAATATAGAGTCCTTGACCGGGATCAATAAAGTTAACACTCACTTCATGGTAATCTCCAGCCGCAATATCGTCATCATACGTGGCTACATTTGCTTGCCACATTTCCAATAGCACATGGAAAGAGCCATTTCTAAGGGAACTTACCTGTGCAGGGGTGTCCGCAATGACCTGTTCTGCTGCTTGGTCATATCCGTGATCCATAATATACATGGCAATCTCATTATGGATTTGAGAACTTTCCCAGTCGCCAGCGGCCAATACGATTTCTTCATCGTCGCCTCCAGCACAAGCTGCCAATGTGAAAATAAGTGTGAATACTGCAGTTAAAACTGTTAGTTTTTTGAATAATTTCATAAAATTTCACTCCTTTGTATTTTTACAACCTCTATAATACCATAGGGTTGTCAGATTGTAAAGACTTATAGACCCCTACCTGTAGCCCCAACATGGAATAAATTCCTAGTTTTGCTAGATAAAAGGTGGGTTTGTCGCACTTTATGAAAACGTTTCTATCAACAAAAAAAAGATGCGAAGGCGCTTCTTGAATAAATTCAAGATTGAAAAGCCGTGATAGTTCTTGGACTGGTTTGATTCAACCGAATTTACAGTGGTTATATCAAATAAAAAAAAGGCGAAAGATTCCGCCTTTAGTCGCGTCCGAACATGGATTCAGTGGTTTTCTTGACGTAATCGTCCCCAAGGACGTACAGTGTCATGTCCGCTTCCAAGGGGATATTGGGATTGGGGGCTTGGTAAAGGTGGCCTTCATGTTCAATGGCAAGCACCAATCCGTGGGTCTGATTCCAAAAATCGAGCGATTTGACCGTTTCACCTAGATTGTGATCTTCATTTGTCAGTTTGATGGTGAAATAATCAAAAGGAAACACATCGCTTTTTGAAGACTCCAGCAAGGTTTCCACATGTTTTTCAAGCATGCGGTGATTCCGTCTGGTTTCTTTTAGCAGTTCTTGTGTATCCGTAAACATTCTATGGACTTCATTGCGTTTTTTGTATTGTTCCAAGTAAAGTGTCGCGGCTTTGTGAGAAAGGACATAGATACCACTTCTGGCTCGTACTTCGACGACCCCGATGTTTGTAAGAAGACGCATCGCTTTTCTTATGGTTTCACTGGAAACCTCATATTCGCTTGCAAGCATGGACCGTCCGCGCAGTTTTTCGCCTTCCTTGAATTGATAAGCCACGATTCTTTTGGCTATTTCATAGGCTATTTTCTGATAGCGGGGTTCCTTTTTTGTTTTTTGCACAAAAAACACTCCGTTCTTACCTTTAGTCACTTCATAAACATTTTACAACCCATAGTATAACAATAAGTTGTCAGTTTGTAAAGGCAAGTTCTTTTTCTGTTTTCAATCGTAAGCCCAAATGGAGTAAAACACAAGCAAAAAATTAAAAAAACTCCCTTCAAAATGGTGTATTGAAGGGAGTTTGAAATGGTTAGCGTTTACCCACATCGTAAGGTTCGCCTGATGCGGCTGGCGCTTGTGAATATTTGGATGCAAAGGCGAGTACGATGAGTGTGGCAACATAAGGCAGCATTCTATAAACATCGGGCGCGATGGGAAGATTTTCAAGTATTCCGATACCTGAATAGGCGCTTCCGATGACACGCATGGTAGCAAAGAACAAGGCTGCGACTATGATTCTTTTTGGTTTCCACTGTCCAAAAATCATGACTGCGAGTGCCAAGAACCCAAACCCGGCTACACTTGCATCAAAGCGTGTGGCGAATGACAGTACGAATATGACGCCCCCCATACCGGCCATGGCACCTGAGACGAGGACACCCACATAACGCATTTTAAGCACGTTGACACCCAGTGAGTCAGAGGCGTGTGGGTTTTCACCACAACTTCTGAGTCTCAGACCCAGACGGGTTTTGTAAAGCACAATGGTTGCTACGATGAAGAGGGCGATTCCGATAAAGGTCGAGAGATAGGTATTTTGGAAAAAAAGCGGCCCGATTAAGGGGATTTCAGATAGAAACGGTATGTTTTCTATTCGGTAATTGCCACTGATTACGACACGGTCAGTCTGCCAAAGCATTCTTGCTGTGAATATGGCGACCGCAGGCGCAAACATATTGAGCGCGGTTGCGGATATTATCTGATTGGCCTTCATGTTGATGGAGGCGAACGCATGTGCGGTTGAGAACACCACACCGGTTATCAGACCGACGATCAGTCCGAAGAATGCAATGAGCTGCATGGGGAGATCTGTCGCATTTTCCAGGAATCTGATGAACATGATACCGACAAACCCACCCATGATCATGATTCCTTCGAGGGCGATGTTGATAACTCCACTTCGTTCACTGAAGAGTCCGCCCAGGGCAACGACCGCTAGAGGGACTGCTGAAGCGAGAAAGAGTGGCACAAGGAAATAAAGCTGATTTGTGAATTCACTCATGAGGACTCACCCCCTTCTGCAACTTCGACATCTTTTTCTATTTGTTTTTTGATGAAATCTGCCACAAACCGTTGCATGAACAGTGATAAAGCGGCGAAATAGATGATCACTGCGATGATGATATCGATGATTTGGGGTTCGAAATCAAACGATTGCAGGTAATAGCCACCTTGTTGAAGGGATCCATAGAAGATACCTGCGAGGAATACGCCA